>JAJYSI010000536.1 GCA_021793635.1 Bacteroidota bacterium | reverse complement strand
AATACATTATCCTCGTAGAGGATAAATAAATGCTTTTAGCATGTTAAGAGCAAATAATTATAGAAGTTAAATGTTTCGGAAGAAAAATTAAGTTGACGCATATGAGCAAATGGCGGTGCCAAAAAGTTTAGAAAACAAATTGAGAAATTGATTTAAATATTACTAGCGACTTACTATTCGTAGACAGAGAAAAATGAAGATACGATGTTAGTTAATTAACAGGAAAACAAAAAGGAATGTTAGTATGCCGGTGGCTATTCCGAAGGAATAATCTCTTAGGAAATTGTTTGTGGGGAGTTTTATTTCTTTGATTATTGGGTAAGGGAGTTTTTGGGTGTCGGTGCGGATTATTTCGATTTGATGGGTTTTTATATCAGCTGAGATTTGAAGGGAATCTTTTAGGTTTAGAGTGAATAGTTTTATTGTATAGGAGCTGTCTGTCAAGGTTGTGTCGATTTTCGTTTTTCCGGATGTGATGACGGAAATGGTTTTGTATATCGTTTTTGTTTTGTAGCTGACGCTGTCTTTGCCCCGCACTAAGATTGTATCACCCGGAGTGGATAAAAGATTAATTTGAGTTTCTAAGTTGTGTATCTTGTTTTGATTTACAATATAAAAAGCTGCTAAGGCTATAAGTATTAATCCGCCTATGGCATATATTAAATTATTTTTGTTCATATTCCCCACCTTGCCGGCGCTTTCTTACCTGCCGGCAGGCTTGCGACTGAGATATCCCATGCTCAACTCATGTACCTGGGCTATACATGGGATTTCTCCTCCCTGTCTGTCGTCGAAATGACACTTATTTTTATGTCATATCGAAGGATCCGTGGCGGACTCGAGTGCCTGCCCCGTTTGCCCCGTTTGCGGGGTTTGCGGGGAGATATCCCATGTTCAAAAAGGGTGCTTACGCTATTCGTAGGAAGAAAAGATGAAAAGAATACCTTTCAACCGACTCATCGGTTTATCAAGTACGGTATATAAATCTATTTTGAACAGTAGTAAAATCATTTTATTTGATGAATTTTCCAGCAATTAAACCTAATTGGTTTTAAGTTTGTCATATTGAATTAAAATCAAAAAAGTATAAGGGCATACTTATGGAAAACGAATTGAAAATTAATATAGATAAATCTGCAATAGTTGTAATTGATCTGCAGAAAGGAATTACATCAATGCCCGCAGTTCCGCACTCCGTTCAAGAAGTAATTGCAAATACATCTTCAATCTTAACAGCAGCACGCAAAAACAAAATGAATGTTTTTTTAGCACGCGTCACGCCGTCACCGGACTTAAAAGACGCTTTGCATCCTATCTCGGAAACCTCATTTCAAATGTCCGGTTTTAATCCCGAATGGAGTGAATATGTTCCGGAATTAGATATTCAACCATCGGATATCTTAATTACTAAACATCAATGGGGCGCTTTTTATGACACTGGTCTTGATCTTCAATTAAGAAGGCGCGGAATTGATACCATTATACTTTGCGGAATTGCAACTAACATGGGCGTTGAAAGCACTGCAAGATTTGCTTACGAATTCGGCTATAACCAGATTTTCATTGAAGATGCTATGTCTGCCCGGCCTAAGGAAGAACACGAATATCCAATCAGGTATATCTTTCCTAGGTTTGGCTTAATCCGGAAAACCAATGAAGTGCTAAAAGCTCTTGATAAAAATTAAAGATTCCTTTTTAAAGATCAATGATGATTTATATCATTAGATATGAATTTGAATAATATTAATTTAAGTATGTTATTAATTCACATTACGTAACTCTTGGAATAATGGAATTGAGCGGTATTTCCCAGTATTCCATAATCCCAAAGAGTTGTTTCTGCATAATGTGAATTACTAAATTTAATTTTTGTAACTGTTCCCGGAATAATTATTGTATCATGAAGAAAATTATTTTTTTACTATTAGTTGTCTATTTTACGACTCCCAAAGCTTTTTCATCATCAACTCCCTCCGATTCATTGATGCAGGAAGCTACTTTACAAAATTGTGTCCAGTATGCACTCATCCATCAACCGCTGATTAAACAGTCCCGGTTGAATGAAGAAATTACCGGATACCAAATCAGAAGTAAGTTAGCGGATTGGTTTCCACAATTGAATTTTAATTATAATTTTCAGCATAATTATCTTCTTCCGTCATCAATAATCCAGGGGAATGCGGTTAAACTCGGACTGAATAATACTTCAAGCGGACAATTCTCTTTATCCCAAACAATTTTCAATAGGGATGTCTTGCTTGCCGCCAGCACTGCAGGTGAGGTGCGAAATCAATCGAGGCAAATTTCCGTTAACAATAAAATCAATGTCGTTATAAATGTGAGTAAAGCTTTTTATGCTGTCCTCTTTTCCCAGCAACAGAATAATTTGTTGGATGAAGATATCATCCGCCTTAAACAAAGCTCGGAAGATGCCTATAATCAGTATAAGGGGGGGGTAGTTGATAAAACAGATTATGAGCGGGCGGTCATTGCTCTTAATAATGCCGAAGCTGAGAAAAAACAAAATGAAGAATTGCTTCAAGCAAGTTATGCAAATCTTAAAAATCAAATGGGTTATCCTGCAAATGATGATCTCAACCTTTCCTATAACATAACCACTATGGAAAACGAAGTTTTTATCGATACTACTCAACCGCTAAATTATGATAAAAGAATTGAATATAAACTATTACGAACTCAATATCATTTAGATGAAGCAAATCTTAAATATTACGAATGGAGTTTTATCCCTTCATAGAT
>JAJYSI010000535.1 GCA_021793635.1 Bacteroidota bacterium | reverse complement strand
GCGAGCGACGGGGTTCGAACCCGCGACATTCAGCTTGGGAAGCTGACACTCTACCAACTGAGTTACGCTCGCAGCGCTAAACCGGATATTTAAACTTTCCAAATTACTGCCTGTAAAATAATCAACAATTGAACGATTTTAACGGTTTTTAAAGCTTTTCAAAAATCACAAATCAAGAAAATAGACATCATAAATGAATGATATTACTTCCCGCTAAACGATAAAAAAAAGATATCTTTGTGAACGTTTTTGTTAACACTTTTATTAACACTCCAACCACTACTTCAAAGAACATAAAAACGAAAAAAGCCCGGAAAGAAATTCTTGGCGACCAAACCTTAAAAACTCTCCAGGCTAATTCCGTATATCAGAATATTTGTTCAATGGTCTTTAAGAATTTTTCTACTAAAATACATTTTTATTTTTTATTGTCAATGTGTCAAAAAGTAGACAGTCGAGTAATTCATTAATTTTAGAGAAGTTAACTATGAAAATTTATTTATTCTCACCTCGCTATGAAACTAAATGAAGCGTGGTTGTTTTCAATTAGTAATCTGCCTTTTAATATAATATCCATGCCGATCAAAAATTCAATATCATCAACCCGGGGCAAATCCAAAACTGTGAGGTTTTTTATAAAAGTGTTGTTATCAAAATTAAGATTGACATTATAACGATGCTGCCAATGATAACCAACTGCGGAGGTGATCTTAATTAAATCCCCAATCGGTTTTAGTCTTAAGCGCTCAACAACACTCAAGCTAATACTGCTTTCTGAACAACCGGTATCCCATAAGGTTTTAACCATAATTGTTTCCTCATCCTGCGGATTTGAAATATAAAGTCTGGTTATAATGCCTGAATTGGATGAAACTTTCTTAGAAAAAATTTTCAATTCTTTCCTTTTTATGTGCAAAAACCCATGCAGTATTTTATTAAACATCAATTTTAAGCTAATAACAATTTGACTGTCTACATAAACCGGGCTGCTTATTAAACCCGAAAATGTTGCTATTGCAGTGTTTTTATTATTCATTTGAGGTGTCCGGATTAACCCTCTCGTATGAGTTAAATAATATTTTGGAACTTGGGTTTATCTCCATAACCTCATTACGATATAGCTTATAATTTTCATCCGATAGAATATTCAAACCTGTAAACATAGAATCAAGTAGCTCCTTAAATTCAGCTAATTTCTTAGCGTCTATTTCCAGTTTGACGAAACTTTCCTGACCGCTTCTAAATTCCCTTGCAGCCTTAATAATTATATCCTGGATCGAGTGAAAGTTTGTTACATATCCCAAAGCTTTATATATGGCGTTAATTAAATTTTGTTGTTTGCGTTCATCATCAACCTGACTTTTTACAATTTCTTTAACGTCCTTGAGCGATTTCTCGACTTGCTCAATTTTCTCCTCGCTTGTTGTGATAATATCAAGCATCTTGCCGGCAGCAAACTGAAGGTTAATCGCTACGTTTAGAAGATTGCCGGCTGCTACATCCGCACGCTTAATGATTCCAACCCTAATCGCTGATTCGGAGAGTTTCCGGCGGTAGTGAACCGTAATGTTGGAGTTATCTGGAATTTTCAGACCTTCAACGTTCCGATTTTTCACCCGCTGTATAGTAGCCTTTCCAACATGGACAGCCTTACATATTTCTGAATAGCTTTTTCCTTCCATTAGTAGTTCTACGATATTTTTTTCAGTTTCTATTTTAGTCCTGGTAGCCATAAATTCTAAAATGATAAAAATTAAATTGTTCCGGTTCCGTTCCGGTGTTGTTCCAATATCGTTCCGATGGTCTTGTCGAGCTCTTAATTTTTCTTTTTCAGGATCTTCAATCCTTTATTTAATAATGAATCCAATTTTTGAATACGTTTTTTTAATACCTCAAATTCAAGTTCAATGGCGCTTAGGTGTTTATCGTAAAATTTGCTTAAGTCGAATTGCTGTATCCCTGGTTTGACTTTAATTTTATTCTTCATTATAACATCCTTTTTTGCTTTTGTTGATGGTTTTATCTGGTTTTTAAAATTTATAAAAACCACTTACCCCACCCCTACTTCCTTAGTCTGCCAATCAATAAAATGGTCATGTGATTTCACATTAATATCTACCTTCGTTTTGTTGTCCAATACAACCCCTAATCGATTCGATAATTCCGCCAATGTTGCTGTCAATTCGTTTAAGCGATTATTAAAAATATTATTCTCATATCCTTCATTGTAAGAAGTCGATCCCTTCCCGCTCATGGATTCCTCGTGCGATCTGCTCTGAATGTGGTTTGCTTCATCTAATGGATTTTTTTTGAAATACAATCCGAAGTCCAAATCCGGGTCTTTCTTTTGAAGTGCCTTTGTCGCATTCCACCAAGCTTTGTCCCTGTATAAATCTTCATTGCTTAATAATCTGCCATCTTTCGTTATATTCAGATCTTCTGCATAGCCAATTAAATGCTCACTATTGGAAACGCTGTGTGATAATGCTGCATTCTCTGCCGCAGTTCTGTATCCGCTTCGTATTGTTGCGTGATAACCTTTTGGCAAAGAATTATTCATCTCATTTAGTGTTTTCTCCCTCCATGACATGCCTAAATCGGGTGTTGCTATTGCTTTTAATTTCTCGTTCTCTTCTTGATTTAGCTTGTCTATCTGGGGATTAGCCTTGAGCCGGTTAAGAATATATTCCAGTCCTTCTTTCCCGTTTTGTCGTTCATAGGTTGGATTGTGTTCAAAAATATATTTAGCAAGATAGGATTCATAA
>JAJYSI010000024.1 GCA_021793635.1 Bacteroidota bacterium | reverse complement strand
AAATAAGGGAATAGACTTATTTTTAAAGAGTTAATACATAGCCTAAAATTTAATAATGCTTAATTATCGGAAAGAATTCGATTTTTTTTTAGTTGAATCTAAAATAAGAAGATTAAAAAGATGTTAGAAAGAAACAGAAATTAGGACTTTCAAACTTGTTTTTAATTATTTTAAAAGTGAACTCTATTTAGCTCAGCCTCACCCACCCTCTCCTATAATCGGAGAGGGTAGTCATCAACTTATCTTTGATGCTGGGAAGTGGTGAGGATAACAGCATTCACTGTCAACAGTACTTTTCTATTTTCTGCCTCACCCGCCCTCTCTTCAAAAAAGAGAGGGTTATTCTTTTGTTCATGTGTTCAATTAGGAAAGGGTGAGGTTCTAATTCCACAAACACTTACTTGATCAAATAAAACATTAATTCATGGCTTTAAATGTTCTGCTAAATTTATTTAATCCGGGACGCCCTCTCTGCCCCGGCTAATCAAAAGAGATAAGGCTGACAAAAAAATTTCCCCTGCTTCCAAGTTTGTCGAATCCACATGTTCATTTTCCAAACGGAAACTCGACAAGTCTTCGGCATGAACTCAGTCTAAAGCTTAATGCCCGGCTTTACATTCTTTTTAGTCAACCTCATCTAAAATCTTTTACTACTGAACTCTGCTGACCGCTTCGCTCCACGGACCTTCGCCCGCAGTGTTTACCGCACGAACGCGGTAAAAGTAACGTACACCCCGCGCAACATCGTCATCTACAAATGATGTCTTGCTTGTGTACTTAAAGAATTTCATTTCCGGTATTGTGTTTAGGTCTGCTGCATTTGCCGACTGCCCTTTCTCCCACTCATAGTTATTTGCAACCGGATCTCCATTAGTGCTGACAATAAAGCCCTGTCCATCAGTGTCGTCTTTTAAGGCAACAGCTTCCTGGACTTCGGGTCTCGGCTTCGCTACCGGTGTTTTGGGAAGTTTGATATCGTAATCGATCAGTTGTTCAGAAGTGTCCGCGTGGAAACCGCCAGCCATCTTTATAATTTTATCGGCAACAGCCTGGTATTGGGTCTCCATTTGACGCCCTTCCTTCTTCAATCTTGAAGATGTATTTTCGGCAGTCTTTATCTCTTCGTTTTTACTATTAAGGGCGTCTATTATACCCTGAATATAATCAGGCGTATAAATCTGGTTCGCCCAAAGAGCGGCGTGGGTTGTTATGCCCTTTTTCAATCCGCCAAAAAGATTGATTAAATCTTCCAGGTACTTCATAACTATTCTCCATTAGTTTGTGATTAATGTTACTGTTAAGAACAAAAAAGTGCGAAATTCGAGAATTCCTGATGGAAATTCTAGAATTTCCAGCCGAACTTCCGGAATTTCCAGCCGGGTTTCCGGAATTCCGGGCGGAACTTCTGCAATTCCCGCCGGAACTTGTACAATTTCCCGCCGTATTTCTGCAATTTTCAGCGGGAATTCTTGAAGTTTGGCGGAAGTTTCCCGAATCTTCAGCCGGATTTCGGCAATCCCGGCGAAGAATTCCCGAATCTCCAGCCGGATTTTTAGAATGTCAGCCGGAGATTTAAGAACTTTTAGCCACCAATTAACGCTAATTTTCACGAATTCATTTAGTGTAATTCGGGATAATTATCGGCTTAATATTTCCTCTAATTAAAAACGGTCAACCGGTACTAAATTTTAATAATTAACTTTAAATAAGTAGGATAAAAAAGAGATGTTTGGGAAAATTTCTAAAAATTATTGAAAATTTTTTTTGAGTAGAACCCCGTAGTGAAATTAATTTCTAAGATTAAAATACGGATTTGCGGATTAAATATTCAACCGTCATCATTCAAATTAAAACCGTCGGATTGGTAATTATCATTAACCTCATTAATATTATGTTTGTATGAAATGTTATTATTAAAATTGTAGCAGAAAGATATGCTGACCAAAGATTATATAATGCGCATGATCGATACTCTTGTAAGAGTTATCGAAAGGCTGCTTGAACTTAAAAGAGGCAATAATACTGAGGAAGGCTTTTTAGAGATTGATAAAGTCACTAAAGAGTTTTTCGGGTTTAATAGAAAATTTATAGACAGCATGTCGGACAGTCAATTGATAAAAATGATTTCAAACTCGGAAGCTTTAATTGCACCAAACTGTTATCTACTTGGAGTTCTATTTAAAGAAGAATCTGATTTATATGATCTGGAGAATAATGAAGAAAAAAGGTTGGAGATGAATGAAAGGTCTTTGTACTTTTTTGTTGAAGGATTAAAGAACACTCATGTACTTATTGAACCGGATCATTTGAAAAATGTTGATGATGTAGTTGAACGCCTAAAGGACAATGAAATAAATATTGACACCGAGGAATGCTTATTCTTTTATTATGAGTTTAGGGGGAAATTTGATGAAGCTGAAAATCTTATCTTTGATTTGATTGATTTCGATTCAAAATATCTTAACGACGGAATAAAATTCTATAAAAGACTTCTTGAAAAACCAGACGAAGTTTTGGAAAAAGGAAATCTGCCGCGGAACGAAGTTCTAGAAAGCCTGGCTCAACTACAGGCAAAGCTGAATTAAAAAAAAGTAAATGACAACTCCACTTCCGTTATAACCTTTACCAATTAATTGTACACTAAATTGATTTTTTGGTTACGAAAGTCGACAGTGTAAACAAAGGTGCCACCTATTACCTTTGATAAATTGTGAGTTGAGAGCTATAATTACTGTGGTATATAAATTGTAATTTAGAGTTAAGAATTAATTTCATTATGGTGAAGTCATGAAACGTACAATCTTGGTTTCTTTAGCATTAACTGCTTTTTGGTTATGGGGCTGTGCAACAAGCAGCCAGACTTATCAAGAAAGTCAAGATCCTTATCCTGCATTTAATTCGCTTGATAGTTATGGTCAATGGATAAATGTACCTGGCTTGGGAACAGTTTGGCGCCCGTATGATGAAAATAATTGGCAGCCTTACGCAAATGGACATTGGGTTTGGACTAACGACGGCTGGATGTGGGATTCATACGAGCCTTACGGCTGGGTAGTTTATCATTACGGCTATTGGCAGTTCAACAATCGTTACGGATGGTGCTGGATTCCAAGCTACAATTGGCAGCCCGCAAGAGTCGCATGGTATCATTCGGATGGATATGTAGGCTGGGCTCCATTGCCGCCGCCAAGTATAAATCAAGCAGAATATTTTAATCAACCTAATGTAAGAGTCTGGGTTATTGTCCATGAACAATATTTTATTGACAGAGACGTGGTAAAATATAGAGATCGTGCCGTAAATCCGGATATACAAGTCATTCGTTCCCGGGATGGAGGTCGTGCACCGGACGTTAGAAGAATCGAACAAGTTACCCGCAAGACAATTGATCCGGTAAGACCTGTACGTGAAGATGTAAGAGCCGGCGGCAGGGACCTGGTTAGAGTTAGAGTTGAAGATAATCGTTCAGGCAGTCAGCCGGTAAGACGAGAACCTAATACTCCGGCAGTACTGCCTGTAGCACCGCCGGCAAGAAGACCGGAACCGCCGGCAAGTACAATCAAGAGAACGGAACCTATAAACAAGGCTAATCCTCCAAAGCAAATTGAACGAAATCCATCTAATCGATCCGAGCCGGTTAGAAATGAAGGCGGAAGAAAAGTAATCCGTCAGGAACAACCGAATAAAAATGTTTTAAGAAAAGAACCTGCCAAAAGAATTGAACCGGCAAAAAGTGAGGCTGTAAAGAAGCGTGAAGCCGCAAAGCAAAAGCCTGAAGCTAAAAAGAAGATTGAGAATAAGCGAGATGAAAAGGTTAGAAAAGTAGAAGGCAGAAACAATAACGGCAGGAATTAATTAAAATAAAAAAGCCCCGTAACCTGGCGATTACTGGGCTTTAGCTCCTATGTATCAAAAGGCAGGGGAGAACCTTCTGAAAGAGCCGATGTAAATATACTCCATCAAGATTTATTTGTCCAGAAATTTTTTTTTACTGTGTTATTTATCACTGTGCAATATGTTTTTATACGTATCAGTAAAGGATTGGGCATCCTTAACGTATTAGCTTTTATAGTAAAAATATTCTAAGTTCGCTAAGCTTTTAAGATTTAATTTATACTTTTCTACTGAATGAACATTTATGATAATTTATAGTATAACTACGATTGTGAAAAAAGAAGTTGAACAGGAGTGGTGTCAATGGATGAAAGACAAGCATATACCGGATCTTTTACATACAGGCTTTTTTAACAATCACAGAATGTTTAAAGTCCGTATCCCCACAAGCCTTGAAGGCGAATCCACTTACATTGTTCAATATGAATGTGAGTCTATTGATAATTACCTTTCATATGCGGAAAAAGAAGCTCCAAGACTCCAGGCAGACTCTGCCTCTAAATTTATTGGGAAAATTACAACAGCCCGGACAGTAATGGAATTGATCTGATCTATGATTTTTATCTGATGAAGAATCAGAAGTCTAAGATATTGTTTTTATTTTTCTTTACCGACCTAATTATCAGTTTATTTAGCTGCCGTGATGATATTTACGATCCAAACAGATTGCAGGGAAACACCAATGAACCTTGCATAATCAGGCATTATAGTTCTTATACTTTTATTTTGGATGCGCGGGACTTCAATCATGATTTAGTCGATTATACCTTTCTTAAAGAATATCAATCATACCTTGATGTTGAAGTAAGAAATTATTTTTATGGTTATGTTGCTATAACAATTTCGGACGGTAAGGTAAATAGGCGTTACAGCAAAACCTTTAGTAACAATGTCAACATTCTTTTTGATACTCTGGAAGGTTTTATACCGGAGAGAGTTGAGCTTAGTTTCTACCGGTTTACAGGTAATTTAAGACTATCCGTTTATAACACCAACTAATGATAAAACAAATTATGCTTGAATGTTCCAGCTAAAGCTTATATTTTGTAATACGAAATCCGATTTTTTTTATTACAAACTTACTGAGGGAATTGCGGGGTTATGTTTTTGAAAAAATTTGCTGAAAAAGATTTTTCACGAGAAGAATCATCATCTTTGCCTTTAAGAGAAGATATTGAAGAAAAATATAAATGGAACTTAGCAGATATCTATCCGGGAGATGATAAATGGGAGGAAGATTTCAAATGGGTTGAAGATAACATTCCTTCTTTAAAAGGCTTTGAAGGTAAGCTTTCTCAAGATTTCAAAAATCTACTAGAATGTTTGAAACTTCAGGATTCCATAGGAATAAAGATGGATAGGCTCAATCTTTATGCATCACTTTCGAAAGACAGTGATATGAGGATTCATACCTACCAGGCGATGGATGACCGTATCAAAAATTTATTTACAAAATTTTCTTCTGCCGCTTCTTTCATCAAACCGGAAATTCTTGATATTCCCATAGATAATCTAAAAAGATTTCTCGATTCAAATAATGAACTGAGTACTTACAAGCATTATTTTGATGATATTATCCGGATGAAGAAACATACCTTGAATAAAGAGCTTGAAGAAGTACTAGCTTCATCAAGTGAAATCCTCCAGGTTCCGTACGATGCTTTTTCTAT
Source organism: Bacteroidota bacterium (assembly GCA_021793635.1). The sequence continues at coordinate 9,634 of JAJYSI010000024.1, read as the reverse complement.
GTTTACAAATGCGGATTTAAAATTTCCTGTTGTAAAAGATGAAAATGGGAATGATATTGAAATATCTCACGGCAGATATTATTCGGCAATGTATTCTTTCAAACGTGAATTCAGAAAAAATGTTTATAAAAGCTATTACAAACAGTTTAAAGATTATGCTAATACCATTTCGGTATTGTTCAATGGAAATCTGAAAGCAAATATTTTTATTGCAAAGACAAGGAAGTATGACTCTGTACGTGAAGCGGCACTGGACAGCAATAATATTCCTATTTCGGTTTATGATAATTTAATCTCATCGGTAAATAAAAATTTGAAGCCGTTAAACCGATGGGCTTCTGTCAAAAAAAAGCTGTTGAAGCTGGATGAGCTTCATCCTTACGATTCTTATGTTACGCTCTTCCAGGGCGAGAGCGAAAAGGAATATTCTTTTGAAGAAGCAAAAGAAATTGTTTTAAAAGCCTTATCACCTCTTGGTGAAGAATATCTGAAGTCTTTATCTGCTGCTTTCGATAACAGATGGCTGGATGTTTATGAAACGAAAGCAAAACGCAGCGGTGCATATTCATCGGGTACTACATTTGGCGTGCATCCTTATGTACTTCTAAATTGGACTAATAATTTAAATGATGTTTTTACACTCGCCCATGAAATGGGACATAATATGCATTCATATTATACCGGCAAAACACAGCCTTATCCTTATGCTAACTATTCTATCTTTGTTGCTGAAGTTGCATCTACTTTTAACGAGTCGCTCCTTCTCGATTATCTGATAGTAAATGCTTTATCAAAGAATGAGAAGCTTCATTTAATTGAAAAGTATCTCAGCAATATTACATCCACATTTTACAGGCAGACAATGTTTGCAGAGTTTGAATCGCTTGTTTATGAGAAGACAGAGCATGGCGAAGCATTAACAACAGACGTTCTGTGCAGGATGTATAAAGACTTAACTCAAAAATATTGGGGAGACGAAATGATAATTGATGAAGAAGAGGAATATACGTGGGCAAGAGTTCCGCATTTTTATTATAACTTTTATGTCTATCAATATGCAACCGGATTTGCCGCTTCGGAAGTACTTGCTAAGAAAGTAAAAACCGAAGGTGCTCTTTCAGTTGAGCGGTACTTTAATTTTCTTAAAGCAGGCAATTCCGATTATCCTATAAATATTTTAAAATCTGCCGGAGTAGATATGAAAACTCCCGAGCCGGTAGATGCGGTTTCACAAAAAATGAGTTTGCTTCTTGATGAAATGGAATCCCTCATTTAATAAAGAACTTCACAAAAGGGACAAACCTCTTCCCTATTCTCTTCAAAGAACCGGGAGAAATGAACCTATTCTATAATACTTAAAATTACGAAACGGAAAATTTCAATGAAGATTTATGACAAAAAAGGATTAAATGATTATCACCAATCTCTTACTTATGACGACATCAGCTTAATACCAACTCAGATTTCGCGTGTACGTTCCAGAACTGAAGCATCGACTAATTGCAGCTTTCTCGGATTGGATCTGTTACTGCCAATTGTCTCAAGCCCGATGGATACAGTTACCGGTTTGGAGATGGCAAAAGAATTAGGCAAACTTGGCTGCCTCGGAATTCTTAATCGATTTGATTCATCGTTTGAAGATGTAATTAAAAATCACATAAACGACGGCTCAGTAAAAGCTGTTTCGATCGCATTAAATACCGGTGATAATGTAATCGAAAGACTTGTTGAACACCAAAAAATAATCTGCATTGATACAGCCAATGCAAGCAATAATGCGATTCTAAATAAAACTGAAGAAATAAAGAAAAAGTATAACATAAAAGTAATTGTCGGTAATATCGCCCACGGAGCCAGCTTAAAGCAGCTTGAAGATGCCGGCGCCGACGCAGTTAGAGTTGGAATCGGCAGCGGCAGCGTATGCACAACATCCATTCAGACCGGCATCGGTATAGGGCAGGTTTCTTCCCTGCTTAGTGTTTTATTTGCTCGTTCAGAAATGAAATTAAAAATTCAAATTATTGCAGACGGCGGAATTAAAAGTCCGGGTGATGTTGCCAAAGCAATCGCACTCGGAGCTGATGCAGTAATGCTTGGAAGAATGTTATCCGGGACTAAAGAAACTCCTGGTGAGGTAATTAAATATAACGGACAACTCTGGAAGAAGTACAGAGGTTCAGCTTCGTTCGGAGTAAAAATGAAAAATGAATTTATTGAAGGCGAAGAAACGATGGTTCCGTACAAGGGAACAGTTAAAAACGTTATCGATAATATCTCCGATGGACTCCGCAGTTCGATGAGCTATATGAACTGTTTTACTCTTGATGAACTTCGGCAAATAGAAACTTTCTCAATACTTTCAAACAGTTCGTATATTGAAAGACTGCCGAGAATGTAAGTTGGAATTTCCAATAATTAAATTTTAAATATGATTCCAAGTCCTAATCGTTTTCAAAATGTTGAAGGGAAAAAGTATCAGAGATATTTCCAATCTAATTTTGATTTCGCTTAAGACTTCGTCGGTGTTGTTTCATTTCATCAAAAAAAGATTTTTAAAATACAGGTGACTTAATGAAAAGAATTTTTCTATTTCTTATTTCAATAATACTTTTTTCTTCTTACGGTTTCTCTCAGAAAAAAGCATTTACAATTGAGGATTTATATAAGATTAGGAATGTCGGCGCTCCGGTAGTTTCTCCCGATGGTTCCATGATAGCTTTTACTCTCACAGATTATGACTTTGATGAACGGACTTCTAACACGGATATTTATGTTATGAATTCCGATGGAAGCGGCATTAAAAGAATTACAACTTATGAAAAAGATGATTATGATCCTGTGTGGTCTCCGGATAGCAAAGGAGTCTATTTTGTTTCGGTAAGAGTCGGTACTCCGGAAATATTTTTTTATTCGCTTATAGATGATAGGACAATACAGATAACCGCTATTTCCACAGGCGTGGATGCACCGGTAATTTCGCCTAATGGAGAATTAATTGCATTCTCAACCGATGTTTATCCGGATTGCGGTGCCGATGATAAATGTAATGAAGAAACCGATTCTGCGGCTTCAAACGGACCTGTACAAGCTTATGTTGCCGACCATCTTTTATTCAGGCACTGGACCAATTACTCTGCAGGAAAGTATACGCATATTTTTATTTATAACTTAATAAATAAAACTTATACCGATGTTACTCCCGGGAAATATGTTTCACCAACTTTTATGTTAGGCGGCGGAGTCGGCTACAACTTTTCTCCGGATAGTAAAGAATTATGTTTCGTCTCCAACCATGATCCTCATCCTGAAGCTTCAACCAATGCTGATTTATGGACTGTTCCTGTAACTGGTGGCGAAGCTAAAGACATTACGAAAGAAAATAAAGCATGGGACGGCTGGCCGATTTATTCGCCGGATGGAAAATATATTGCTTACAGAACTCAAGTAATTCCGAACTATGAATCAGATAGATTTAGAATTGCCCTTTACGATAGAGCAACAGGAAAATCAAAAATTATTACAGATGGATTTGATAACTGGGTAGACGATTTTAAATGGAGCCCCAATTCTAAATCAATTTTTTTTACTGGTGAATATCACGGTTACTCCCCAATTTATAAAATTAATATATCCACTGATTCCATTTCAGACATAAGCGGAGAAAGATCAATATCAGATTTTGATCTTTCGCCTAATGGAAAATATATTTATTACCTGGCAAGTTCAGTTGACAAGCCTCGCGAAATTTATCTTTTAAACCTGACCAACGATTTATCTATTGAAATGACGGACTTCAACAAAGAATTTTTAAATGAAGTGGATGTACGACCGGCAGAGAAAATGTGGGTTCAAGGTGCAGGCAGCAAAAAAATCGAAGTCTTTATTGTAAAGCCGCACAACTTTAATCCGGCAAAAAAATATCCGTTGATCCTCAATGTTCATGGCGGACCTCAGATGCAATGGATGGATTCATTCAGAGGTGATTGGCAGGTTTATCCCGGCGCCGGTTATATTGTTGCGTTTCCAAATCCCCACGGATCAACCGGATACGGACAAAATTTTACCGCGGAAATATCCGGCGACTGGGGCGGTAAAGTTTTTAACGATCTAATGAAAGTCACCGATGCACTTGAGAAACTCCCTTATGTAGATACAAGCAGAGTCGGTGCTATGGGCTGGTCATTCGGCGGTTATATGATGGACTGGTTTCAGGCAAAAACACACAGGTTCAAATGTCTGGCATCTATGATGGGAATTTATGATCTGAAATCTTTTTGGGGATCAACGGAAGAAATTTGGTTTCCAAATTGGGAGTTAAAAGGACAACCATGGAATTCAGATTTATATGAAAAATTTTCTCCTTCAAGTTATGTTAAAAATTTTGCAACGCCGACGCTTATTCTTACCGGACAAAAGGATTTCAGAGTTCCTTATACACAGAGTATTCAATTCTTTACAACACTTCAAACTTTAGGAATTGATTCGAGATTAATAATATTTAAGAATGACGGTCACTGGCCGAATTACATAAAGTCAATGCCGTTATACTATGATGCGCATTTAGATTGGTTTCACAAATATCTTGGCGGTAAGGCTGCACCTTACAATGTAAAAAAGATGGCTGAAAATACCGAAGTCAAAATAGATGGTAATTGAAGGATTATAATTTTATTTTGTGCATTGGCTCAAAATTGCTGTTCGAATAACGCTCGTAAATATCAAGAGTTTTATTTGATTCAATCTGCTTATAGTTTATTGGATTGCCGAAAAATTGATCTTTAAAATTTTTCTTTTGAAAGATAACTTCATCAGCAGCAAAATTTGCAGCCATGTTTAGAACTTGAAATCTTGCTTGTTTGTTTTCAACCGGTGCCACCTTTATATGTTGAGGCTGTCTCACCGGTTCATTTGATGAACCTTCCGTATAAGGCTTTGGTCTTTTTCGATCTTTTACTTTAAAAATGAAGTATGAAACTAATATTACTATAGCAGCAAGCAAGACAAATAATTTCAGTGATGTAATAATAATTTGAATTAGTTCCATTATCTTTCCATTTTTTTGTTTTCATTCAGCAATTATTATACCATTTAAGTAATTTTTTACTTTAACATTTTTTCATCTGAAATTTTTAAAATTATGAGATTGCATATCATTTTGAGATGTAAAATGGTATAAGAAATACACCCACCATCAAAATACTTGACTGTTTACAAAGCTTGGTTTTATTTTTGTTTCTTGGATTTATGAGATAAAAGTCATTTGATTTTCTTGGCTTTGTTTGATAATTTAAATATTGAAATTATAATGATTTATAATATAATTTTTATTTAAGGATAAAATTATGACTAAGGCAGACATAGTTGATAAGGTTGCTGAAGGAACCGGACTTACGAAATTAGAAACTGAAGCTATTATAGAAGGTTTTTTCAAGACGGTTATTGAAGCTTTGAAAGAAGGTCGAGGCATTGAGATCCGAGGATTCGGTAGTTATAAAGTTAAGAAAAAAAGAGCACGTCAGGCACGTAACCCTAAAACCGGAGAATCAGTATTTGTGCCCGAACATTTTGTACCGACTTTCAAATTCTCTAAGGATTTTAAAGATTTAGTTGACCAAGGAATGAAAGAGTTAAAATAGGATGTTTAAACATTGCCCCGAGTGTGGTTACAAGTTAGAGAAAGATTATAAGTTTTGTCCAGAGTGCGGTTGTGAATTAAAAAAGATCGAACAAGAGAAAAAGGATTCTGAAAATATCCCTCAGGAGATTACTCCACAAGAAACATCGCCCGAAAAAATAATTTGCGACAATTGCGGTGAAGAAAATAGTAAAGATAATGTTGTTTGTTCAAGTTGCGGAGTAAAATTACAGCCTGGGGTTATTAAAGAGAAACAGACAAAACCTGAGATAACTAAAAATCAGAAATTTTCTAAAACACCTGAGAAAAAATCCAAAGCTGTACAAAACAATAAGAATAAAACAAACAAATCTACCCAGCCTGCAGCAAAGAAGCAGCTTAACATGGTTAAGACAATAACAGTAGTTGTAATAGGACTGGGAATTGCTCTGGTAATATTAATTTTTTCAGGTGTATTCAATACAGTTATTGTTCCGGGCAGTACAACTTCGACTGAAAATAAAAATCAAAGTTCGGGTGTTGATCTTGCTAACGTGCAAAAAATAAATGAGCTTGAAAATATAATTAAGGGTAATCCAAAAGACACAGCTTCAATTTTAGAACTTGCGCATCTGAAAAATGATGCCGGTATGTATCAACAGGCTATCGTAAACTATAAGCAATACCTTGCATTAGTCCCGAACGATCCCGATGCTAGAATTGACATGGGAATTTGTTATTATAATTTACAAAATTATCCGACTGCAATTGCCGAAATGCAGAAGGCTATTCAATACGATCCGAAACATCAAATAGGTTATTTGGATTTAGGGATAGTAAATTTAGCAGCAGGTAAATTTGATAAATCAAAAGAATGGTTAAAGAAAGCTGTAGATTTGGATCCAAACTCGGAATACGGCAAGAAAGCAGAAGAATTATTAAAATCACATATGAATCAAACCAACGGAGGTAAATAATGCCTTGCGGCAGAAAACGTAAACGCCATAAAATGGCAACCCACAAAAGGAAAAAAAGATTAAGAAAAAATAGACATAAGAAAAAATTACGTTAACTTAATTCAAATTTCTTTTGAAGAATTAATGGTAAATGATATTTTTGCATTTACCATTTTCTTTTTTATCTGTTCTTATCCGGTTAGTTAAATACAGGGTAAGAAATGCTGAAGTAGCTTAGTGGTAGAGCAGCTGATTCGTAATCAGCAGGTCGAGGGTTCAACTCCCTCCTTCAGCTCTTGAACGTCGGGAACTGAATTTTACCGAGGTTTTTTATTTTTATGAATTGTGCCTTCTTTTACAAATCAACCTAATTCTACCTAAAAACCACATATATGAGAGTTGCAACTATGGCAAATTTTTTTTCTAATTTAGCTCTATCTATTTAATTTATCATTAAGTGCAACAATTAAATGTAAATTAAAAATCATCTCAAAAGATAAAAACGACATCAATGGGTTTTATAATAATATCTATAGTAAATATTAATCAAAGATTTAAATAAAATCTATTGAACTTCAATTTAAAATGAAAAAGAGGCTCATCAGAAAATTAATCCGATGAACCTCTTTTTATTTCCTTTATTTGGTTGTCTATATTAGCTAAACATTAGTGTAAGACTTCGTTAGTACTAACTTTCTTTCTAAAAACATAACTTCATTAGTCATACGATAGTTTACTCTACTCTTTACTTCCAACAATTCATATACTGCATGCTCTAATTTCTACAGTGATGTACAGACCTTTTTACCAACCTGATCCGTAAGAAGGTGGTGCATCCTTTAGATTACTTCCCCAGTATTTATTTGGCTTAGAACCTAAATTAAACTCGAGAGTACCTCCTCTAGAAATATCCGAGAACTGAATCCATGGCTTGTCCCATGTCTTTCCGTTTAACTTCAAACTTTGTACGTATGGTGAATCTTTACCTGCACCTTTTCCTATAACTTCAACATCTCCATTCTTTAGATGAATAACAGCTTTTGTAAACAACGGACTTCCCATTACAAGGACATTCGAACCCGGAAGTTCAGGATACATTCCAAGAGCAGAAAAAATATACCAGGAAGACATCTGTCCAAGATCATCATTGCCGGGATATGCTGTCGGCTGATTAGAAAATAATTCTGTAATTACTCTGCGAACTATTTCCTGGGTTTTATAAGGACATCCGAGAAAATCATAAATCCACGGCGCCTCTGAACATGGCTCATTTCCCACATATGCATACTCTGATCTAACACCTGCATTTAACTCAGTAAAAAATTTATCTAATCGTTTAACAGCTGTGCTTACACCTCCCATTTTTTCAGCTAATCCTTTTAAGTTAAATGGTACCATCCATAAATACTGCGATGCAGTTCCTTCGACATAAGCCAGATCATTATCATATCGCCCAACATTATTTTTAAAACCCGGAGCCCAACTGCCATCTCGCCTTCGCATCTGAATGTAGCCGGTATTCTCGTTATATAAGTTCATCCAGTTCTGTGCATGCTTTAATAATAATTTTGCATCTTTTTGATCGCCTAATTCTTTAGCTAACCGTGATATTGCAAAATCAGCGGAGTTATATTCAAGAGTCATTGATACATTTCCATAACTGCCTTTCTGATGCTCGGGCACATATCCCAACTTTAAGTAATCTGCAAGAGCATCTCTTTCGAAGGTTTTTGATCGCGGGGCATAAACAGTTGTATCTATAGCGGCTTTTACTAATCCTGCAAGCGCATCCTTTGCATCAAAGTTTCGAACACCAAAGGCATAAAAGTCTGCAATCATAGGTCCAGCCGGATCACCCATCATTTCTCCGCTATCCATATTTGGAACTCCCCAGCGCGGGAAGGTACCTCCTTGCTGATAATCTAATAATAATGACTGCGCCATATCTCCGGCTTCTTTTGGCGCAATCATGGCTAAAAACTGGCACTCGCTTCTGTAAATATCCCATCCTGAAAAATTGGCATATTGAATGCGTCCGTCTTTGGTTGTATGAAGCTCACCGTCATAACCAATATACTGTCCGTTTACATCCGAGCAGACAGTGGGACCTAAAAGGGTATGGTACATCATAGAATAAAATGTCTGCAGTTCATCTTTCGTTCCGCCGCTTACCTGAATTTTATTCAGCCATAAATTCCAGACTCTTTCTTCTTTCTTTACTTCACTGTCGAAATCCTTCGAGGTAAATCTTGAAACCGGATTTTCTTCCTCAAGATTTTTCTTAGCGTTTTCAGCACTAACATACGAGATTCCAATCTTTACCAACAGTGGTTTATTTTTTCCGGGATTAAAAGTTAGGAATACGCCGGAGGCTTTTCCTTCACTGCCTCTTTCTCCTTTTAAAATTGAATTTCCTTTCCATACCGAAAATGATTTAAATGGTTTATTAAAGACGGCATAAAAATAAATTGTAAATACGTTGCCTTTATTGCAAAAATGTCCGCCTGCAGCAGATCCGCTTACTGCTCTGTTATTAGATTCTACTTGTATAGATGAATTGCTAATGCTTTTGATATTACTTGCAGAATTAAAGGAGATAATCTGCTTGCTGTTTTCGGGAAACGTAAATCGTCCAAATCCGCTTCTTAAAGTTGAAGTCAGTTCAATTTTAATTCCGTTATTTAGTTTTACTGAATAGTATCCGGGTTTGGCAACTTCATTTTCATGAGAAAACGGAGTTCCGAATGAATTGATTTTTGCTGGCGGTTCAAGCTGACTTTCATCGAGTAAAGGCATTAAATCAAAATCGCCTCCATAAATACATCCCGCACCGTTCAAATGATCAACGCTAAATCCATAGATTGTTGAGTCGACATAATTATACCCGCCTTTTCTGCCGGGACCTGTATCTGGGCTCCATTGGATCATTCCGAAAGGAGCTGATGCGCCAGGATAAGTATTACCGTCTCCTCCAGTACCATAAATCGGATTTGCATACTGAATTAAATTTTTTATTATATAAGATTTTGTTTTAGTTCCATTCTTAATTTTACTATTCCCTGTT
>JAJYSI010000023.1 GCA_021793635.1 Bacteroidota bacterium | reverse complement strand
TAAATAATAGGAAGCAAAGTCCAAATAATTATTTTTAGATTTTGACATATTAATTTTTTTGCTCAAGTTAAATCCCGGATTTATTATTTCTTAGAAGAAGGAGAAAGTTAAATGAAAGAATATTTGACTGATAAAATGAGCTTTGAAGATAAAGACTTTGTTATTGTAATTGATGAGCTTCCGCTATGGTCGGCTCCATTTGGAATGAGCATTCTTAATAAAATTAAGATGGCTAAAAATTTAAAAGTTCTGGATATCGGAAGCGGGCTGGGATTTCCATGCATAGAGATTGCGCAAAGACTTGGCGAGTCATCTTTTGTCTACGGGATAGATCCCTGGAAGGAAGCAATTGGAAGAGCCGATTTGAAAATTAAAAAATACGGATTAAAAAATATTAAGATCATTGACGGCTTTTCAGAAAAGCTTCCTTTCGAAAATTCATACTTCGACTTAATAGTTTCCAACAACGGAATAAATAATGTCCAAGATATTTCTAAAACATTTAGCGAGTGTCGGAGAGTAAGTAAACCGGGTGCCCAGTTTGTGTTTACAATGAATCTTGAAGGCACTATGATGGAATTCTATAAAATCTTAAAAGATGTGCTTGAAAAAAGGAAAATGGATCCGGCAATAAAAAAGATGCATGAACATATTTATCATAAAAGAAAGCCTCTTGTTGAAATGAAAAAACTGGTGACTTCGCATGGCTTTAACATCAAGGAAGTAGAAGAAGATATTTTTTATTTGCGATTTGCCGATGCATCTTCAATGTTCAATCATTCATTTATCAAATACTGGTTTCTTCCTTCATGGATAGAAATTATAGATAAAGTGAAACTGGAAGAGATATTTTATTCGATTGAAGATAGAATGAATGAAGCCGCAGCAAAAGAAGGTGAAATTAAACTTAGCGTACCTTTCGCCACATTCGATTGCGAAAGGCTGTAAGCTCAATTACTAAAACAATACTTAACTAAATAAATTTCTTCTTTAGCCCGCCGGTTATTTGTCCATCCGGACTACTTTTCTTATTTAAAAATTGTTAGGCTAAATCTACAATGAAACTTTGATTTGAGTTTTGAGATAAAAAATGCTTTTAATGCCGGGAAATCTCTTAAGGATTTTTCGACAAATTTTAATATCTTTTCGAGCAAATAATAATTTAGTAATTCACCTTTATGCCAGACGATTCAAATTTAATATCGCAGCGGAAGATAGAACATCTTGAATTGTGCCTTACCGACGATGTCGCCTTTAAGCAGAAGACAACAGGGTTCGAAAAATATGAATTTGTTCATTGTGCAATTACTGAAGTTGAAATCAGCAAGATCGATTTAAAAACAAATTTTTTCGGAAAAGAAATCAGCTATCCGTTTCTAATTTCATGCATGACCGGAGGAGCCAAGGAAACGGAAAACATAAATGGGCAGCTTGCAATTGCCGCTAATGAGTTGAACATAGCAATGGGTGTAGGCAGCCAAAGGCAGGCACTTGAAAGCAATAAATTTCATGAATCTTATAAAGTAATTAGAAAGAACGCTCCAAAAATTCCGGTGCTTGGAAATATCGGAGCGGCTCAAATTGCAAAGCTTAAAAACTTTGATGGAATTAAATACATTGCCGATTTGATTGAGGCAGACGGATTGTTTATTCATGCAAATCCGGTGCAGGAGCTTTTGCAGAAAAGAGGCGAACCCAATTTTAATGGACTGCTGAAATCTATTGAGAAGCTTGTAAGGTTTTTGGAAATTCCGGTAATAGTTAAGGAAGTCGGTGCAGGCATTTCCAAAGACACGGCGCAAAAATTACTCGAAGCCGGAGTTAAAGGAATAGATGTTGCAGGCGCTGGAGGTACAAGCTGGGCAGGCGTGGAAATTTTGAGAAATAATGAAATCCAAAATTATGAATTTTGGGATTGGGGATTACCAACTTCATACTGCATTCAAACTGTATCGGAGTTGAAAAGCAAATATGATTTTGTGCTAATCGGTTCGGGCGGAGTTAATAATGGAATAGATGCCGCTAAAGCTCTTGCTCTTGGAGCTGACATTGCTGCCTCGGCAAGAATTATTCTGCAGGAGTTAAACAAAACCGGTGCAGAAGGTGTTCAGAAATTAATTAAGGAGTGGTTTGAAATAGTTAGAAAGATAATGTTTCTAAGCGGCTCGTTTTCAATTGATGAATTAAGGAATAATAAATTGATTCGAAAGGAAAAATTATACTAATGAGGGGAATGGAAAAACATTTTTCGTTGTTCCTTGAAAAAGAAAGAAAAAAAATAGAGCGTAAGCTTATTGAAAGCCTTGACAAAAGAGAGCCGCATTCTTTATATGAACCGGCTTCATACATAATAAATGGAGGCGGAAAAAGGCTTCGCCCGCTGCTTGTTTTGCTTTCGGTAAAGGCAGTCGGCGGCAAATTAAGCAAAGCATACAATGCTGCGGCTGCCGTTGAGCTTCTTCATAATTTTACTCTTGTCCATGACGACATAATGGACAATGCGGACAAAAGAAGAAATTTACTTACGCTTCATAAAAAATACGATCTAAGCACGGCAATTCTTGCTGGCGACAGTTTGCTGTCGGTTGCTTATGAATATCTTTTAAAGGACTGCAACGGGAATACAAAAATCATTTTAAAGGAATTTACAAAAGGATTGGTTGAAGTTTGCGAAGGGCAAAGCCAAGACAAAGATTTTGAGATTCGTAAAGCTGTTTCAATTGATGAATATATTTTGATGATTAAGAAAAAGACAGCAGCAATGATGGAAATGTGCTGTGTTATCGGAGGTATACTTGGCGGCGGAAGTAAAAACGAGATAAGAGCACTCGGCAGGTTTGGAAGAAACATTGGAATTGCTTTCCAAATCAACGATGATTTGTTGGATATCACCGGTAATGAAAATGAATTCGGTAAATTTGTAGGTGGAGATTTAGTCGAAGGAAAAAAGACATTTCTCTTTATAAAGGCGCTTGAAAAAGCAAAAGGTAAAGAGAGGCAGTCGCTATTAAGTGTTATCGAAGAAAAAGGAATTAAGCACGAAGAAATTCAGGCTTACAAGGATTTATATATTAAGCTGGATGTTTTGAATGAAGCATCGAGCGAAATAAAGAGATACACTCAAAAAGCATTGAACTCAATTAAAATATTGAAGGAAGAAAATTACCGCCGGTGGTTTACCTGGCTTGCAGATTCTTTAATTAACAGAAACAAATGATGATAGAAAAAAAAGTAAAAATTATAAACAAGGCTGGTTTGCATACTCGACCAGCCGCAACAATAGTTAAACTGGCAGCAAAATATAAATGTGATTTCAATATTTCCAAGGATGGATTAAATATCAACGGTAAAAGTATTATTGGCGTAATGACTCTTGCCGCCGAAATGGGTTCAGAAATTACTTTGACCTTTGAGGGTGAAGACGAACAGCAGGCAGCCGATGAGATAACCGACTATTTTAACAGAGGATTTGACGAACTTTGAAAAACTTTAAACAAATATTTAAAGAGGCTTCAAACAAGGTTGCAGGAATTGCCGCGGCTCCCGGTATCGTAATCGGAAAGGTTTATCTTTATTCAAAAGAAAAACTGGAAGTTAAAGACGGCGCCGTAGAAAATGTTGAAGAGGCAATTCAGAATTTTAATGAAGCTCTTGAGAAGTCCAAAAAGGAACTGAATAAGATTTTCTCTATCGCTAAAGAGAAGATGGAAGGAAACCGTGCCGCAATTTTTGAGGCGCAGTTAATGATACTTGACGATCCTTTTCTTATCGGTAATATTAAGAATAGAATTTCTTCGGAAAAGAAACAGCCTGAGTATATAGTCAATGATGAGATTTCAAAATATCAGCAGCTAATGAACAAGGCACATGAAGAGTATATGAGCGAGAGAGCTAATGATATTGAAGATATAAAAAATAGAATAATTAGGAATCTCCAAAAGAAAAGATGGCAATCAAGAATTACAAATGACATTATCGTGGTTGCAGATACTTTAACACCTGCTGATACAATTCTTCTTTCCAGAAGCAATGTGAAAGGCTTTGTAACCGATCACGGCGGATTGACTTCTCACGCAGCGATTATTTCACGTTCATTAAATATTCCTGCCGTAGTCGGAACTCATAACGCAACCAAGCAGATCAAAGAAGATGATACAATTATAGTGGATGGTTTCCACGGATATGTATTGGTAAATCCTACCGAAGAACAGATACATTATTTCGAGACAAAAGCCGAGCATCTGGCAGAGCTTCAGCGAGGATTAAAAGAATTAAAAGATCAGCCGGCGGAGACTATAGACGGTAAAGAAATTACTCTGCTTGCAAATGTGGATGTTACAGGTGAAATTGAAATTGTAGTTACAAACGGAGCGAAAGGAATTGGTCTTTACCGAACCGAGCAGTTGCTTGAAGAGTTCGGAGAATTTCCTTCAGAGCAGGAACAAGCTGAAGTTTATGAGAAGCTTGCTACCAGAATTTATCCTTCACCATTAACAATCCGTGCGTTTGATATCGGCGGCGATAAATTTAAATTCTTGAGCTTTACAGAGCCGAATCCGTTTCTTGGACTGAGAGGCATAAGACTTCTGCTTGAGAACGAAAAATTATTTAAGACTCAAATCAGAGCGGTCTTAAGAGCAAGCAAGAATAAAAATATTCAGTTGATGCTTCCAATGGTAACTACCCTAAATGAGATCCAGAAATCATTAGCTATCATTTCAAAGTGTAAAGAAGAATTAAGAGCGGAAAAAGTTCCTTTCGACCGCAACATTAGAATTGGAATAATGATTGAAGTTCCTGCGGCAGCAGTTATGAGTTACGAACTTGCAAGTGAAGTTGACTTTATAAGCATCGGAACAAATGACTTAATTCAATACTTGATGGCAGTTGACCGCGGCAATGATCTTGTCTCGGAACTTTATCAGGAATTTCATCCATCAATGATCCGGACTTTAAGTCATGTAATTAAAGAGACGACCAGGGCAAACAAAACGATCAGCATCTGCGGAGAAATGGCAGCAGATACGCTTGCTATACCTTTGTTAATAGGACTTGGAATGCCGATTTTGAGTTTGGCTCCGGCTACAATTCCTTATGCAAAAAGAATAATCAGAAGCATTTCATATCAGAAAGCAAAAAAGCTTGCTGATGACTGTCTGGCTTGTATTTCGGAAAAAGAAATTACCGACAGGCTTGAAAGATTCTTTGTTGAAAACTCAATTACGAGGACGCGAAACATTATTTAATGTTTGAAATAATGAAGGAGTTCTTTGAACAGAATTTTAAAATATTCTCTTATCCTTCTTGCCTTATTCTACTCAACTGCATTCGGGCAGTACTACTTCTTCGGAAGGAATAAAGTCCAGTACGAGAAATTTGACTGGAAAGTTCTTCACACAAAACATTTCAACATTTATTATTATGGTGAAATGGAAAGAGTGGCAAGTATAGGTGCGGAGATTGCCGAACAGACATACGAAGAATACAAAGTAAGATTTAACTACCTGGTCCCGAATAAAATACCGCTCATATTCTATAATACTTCAAATCAATTTGAACAGACAAACACCACACCGGGATTGATTCCGGAAGGCGTTGGCGGATTTTTTGAATACGTAAAAGGCAGAGTTGTAATTCCAAATACAGGTTCGCTTGTAGAGTTCAGGCATGTAATTAGGCATGAGCTGGTACATGTTTTTATGACTTTGAAATTACTCCGCATTTTCCGCGACCATCGTTTGGCAGCGGATTACTTCCCGCCGCTCTGGTATACCGAAGGTTTAGCCGAATACATTTCCGTTAAGCCTGACGCGCAGGCAAAAATGGTAATGAGGGATGCGGTTATTAACGGCAATTTTTTCGATCTTGCAAACATTTATAAAATCAGCGGCACTTTTTTAATGTACAAGGAAGGACAAAATTTTCTTGAGTTTGTCGCGCACCGTTTCGGCAGAGAAAAAGTCCTTCAGCTTGTTGATAATTTTTGGATGTATACGAGTTTCACAAAAGTTATGGAATATACACTCGGCGAACCGATCAACAAAATAGATGAGCAGTGGACATTTTATCTAAAGCAGAAATATTATCCTTTGCTCAAGAATTATACTCCTCCGGAAATGTCATCGGAAAAACTAACAGACTTTGGATTTAATTTCTCGCCGGTTCCATATGCTATCAACGGGAAAAAATACCTTTACTTTGTCGGCAACCGCGATGGATATTCATCTGTTTACAGGTTAGAGATTGGAGGAAAAGGTAAAAAGCCATTTGAACCGGAATTAGTATTGCGCGGTGAAAAGTCGGAAGAACTAGAATCATTTCATCTGTTCCAATCTTCCATTGATATTTCAAATGCCGGAATTCTTGCCTTCGTTACTAAAGCCGGCGGCACTGATGCAATTCATTTCTTTTCAATAAAAGAAAATAAAATTATTAAGAATTTCCAGAACCCGGATTTGATCAGTATTGCCTCGCCTAAATTTTCTCCTTCCGGCGATAAAGTAGTTTTTCATGCCGTTGACCAGAAAGGATTCAGCGATATTTTTATTTACGATCTTACTTCAGATTCGCTTACCAGACTGACGAATGATATTTATGATGATGAAGATCCTGCATTCGGATTAAACAGAAACCAAATTATCTTTTCTTCAGACAGAACTGCCGGAAAATACAAGGGCGTTTACAATTTATTTGCCTACAACTTGATTACTCACAAGATAAATTATATTACTTATCTTGATGCGGGATGTTATTCGCCAATAATTTCTCCTGATAAAAAAACGCTATTATTTACAGCAGAACTCGACGGCGTCAGAAACATTTACCGTATGCCGATTGATAACGGATTGTTTTCTCATAACGTGCAGAAGCTTACCTATTTTATAACAAGCGCATTTAATCCGGTTTATCTTGATACGAACAAGATTGTCTTTTCCGGCTTTGAAAAATTCGCATTCAATTTATATGAAGATAAAATTGATACGACTAACCTTGACACTGCAAAAATGATTGCAATGCAGATTGATTCTACAGCCGGAAAATGGGAGCCGGGTATGATTGCTCAAAATATTCAGCGGGAAGAAGTAAAGTACAAGAGACAGTATAGTTTGGATTATGCTCAAAGCGAAGTAACAACCGATCCTGTATTCGGCACGCAGGGAGGAGCGGTTTTTTCATTAAGTGATTTGCTTGGAAATGATAATTACTATTTCCTAATTTATAATACGGCTCAGGTACAATCGGATATTTTGAAAAGCTTCAACGTAGAATTGGAAAGGATCAACCTTGGGCAACGAGCAAATTACGGATACGGAGTTTTTCATTTCAGCGGCGACAGGTACGATCTGACTCAATCAGATGAATATTTTTTTGAAAGAAGCTTCGGCGGCTTCTTTCTGCTTTATTATCCGCTTTCAGTTTTTGCACGCATTGAAGCCGACGTTTCAGTAATAAATTCCGATAAGCAGGACATCAACGGCATCCTTGAACAGAAATCATTACTCGTCAGCAATACGCTTTCATATGTTTTTGATAATTCACTTTGGGGACCAACCGGTCCGATTGATGGTACCAGAGCGCGGTTTCTTTTAGGATATACCGGCGATGTAAAATACAGCAATGTAGATTATTTTTCTATCATTGGAGATTACAGGCAATATTTTAGATTGGGATACACAACTGCGCTCGCATTTAGAGCAGCAGTATTTTATAACCAGGGAACTGATCCAAGAAGATATTTTATGGGCGGAAGCTGGGACTTGCGCGGCTGGCCCCTCTGGTCAATCCGCGGGCAGAAAATGTGGCTGACTTCTACAGAATTACGATTTCCATTAATTGACGAGTTGAACATTAAATTTCCATTCCTTGGTCTTGGATTTTCTGCAATTAGAGGTGCAGCATTTTTTGACGCCGGCAGCGCCTGGGATAATACTTATAACGAAACTTTGGGCGACATTGGCGTCGGCATAAGATTTAATTTATTTGGAATTCTTGTGCTGAGATACGACATCGGCAAAAGAATAGAAAATAACTTTTCAAGACTTCAGCCGAGGTTATTTTATCAATTCTTCTTTGGATGGGATTTTTGAAAAGAATATTTTACATATTAATTCCTCTCACATTTTTACTCGGAGGCTGTCTTCCTTCAGTTATTAAAGTTCAGGTTTTTAAGAATGATAAGTCATATCAAATGTTTGGACGTACTCCAAGCAGAGATTTTTACATACCTGAAACTATCAGCGATTCGCTCAAAGTAAAATGGAAGGCTGATGTTAACGGCGGTTTGACAAATTCTTCTGTAACTATTTCCAATCCTTATGTATTTGTAAATGATTTATCCGGATGGATTACCTGCTTGGATATTAAGACAGGAAAAGAACTCGGCAGATTAAAAAATAAAGGAGCGGTTTATTCATCGCCCATAATTGACAATGGACTTTTAATTTTTGCGGTTGTATTAAATAATGCTGAACATTCGGATCTGCATTTTTATGATTTCCGTGAAGGCAAGACAAAATCAAAAATAAAAATTGAAGGCAAAGTTTTATCTGAAATATTGAAAACAGGGAACAAAATAATTTTTAACTCAGAAGAAGGAAGAGTTTATTGCTTTAATCTGCAGGGTGACACGCTCTGGAGTACCAATACAATGGCGCCGATCCATTGTTCACCGGCTTTGGAAAATGGAATAATTATTTTAGGAAATGACGACGGTGAAGTGATTGCTCTAAATTCGGCTGACGGAAAAATAATTTACAGAAAGAAAGTCGGTCATTTGTTTTTAGGCTGCACCGCAATTTCGGATTCTATTGCGTATTTAGGAAGTTATGACGGAAATATCTATGCTGTCGATATAGGCAATGGCAAATTGAAATGGAAATTTGATACCGGGATCAGGATTATTTCAACGCCGGTATTCAATGATAAAAATATATTTATCTGCAACCTTGGCGGTACTATCTTCGCACTTAAGAAAAGCGACGGCAAAGAAATATGGAGAACAGATGCCGGAGGCGTAATAAATGCTACTCCGCTTTTGTCAAAGAATATTTTACTAGTTCCCAATCTTGAAGATGAGCTTCTGTTTTTAAATGCAGCTACCGGAAGGATAGATAAAAAATTTCCGATGCCAAGTCATGTTAAGCTTTCGCCTTTAATTTTTGGCAATACTCTTTTTACCGGTTACGATAATGGAACTGTTGAAGCGTATGAAATTATCAAATAGAATTTTGTTTGTTTTGATATTGATGGTGTTGGGAAACTGCTTTGTCTTTCCTCAGAGTTCCAAGACAAAAGTTATAATTAAAACAATCCCGGATAACATTAATATTTTTCTGAATAACAATTTTATTGGAAAAGGTACCGCAGCAGTTAAACTGGCAAAAGGGAAGTATGAAATTTCTGCAAAGGAATCTCCGATTATTTGGGATGCAAAAACGATTTCCGATTCCTTAGACATTACCGGTTTAGAAAAAGATACATCAATCATTTTTGATTTTACAAAAGTTTTGTATTTGAATACCGCACCGGAAGACGCGAATATTTACAATGGAGATTCACTTATAGGATTTACGCCAATGTTTGTCCCGTTGAAAGATGATTCTCTAATGTTGAGAAAGAAGGGATATCTTTCAAAGTCAATTATGGCAGCTCCAAAATATTCCGATGATATTATAAAGCTGGATGCGATTTCGAGAGCTAAGCACACAAATTTTTTCTCAGGCAAGGCATTTAAAATACTTGTTGGAAGCATTGTTGTCCTCGGTGCAGCAACAGCTTATTTTAAACTTAAGGCAGATGATCAATTCAGCCAATACGAAAATACCGGCGAGCAATCGCTGCTTGACCAAACAAGAAAGTATGATTTGATTAGCGGCATTACCCTTGGCGCTCTGGAAATCAATTTCGGGATACTGATGTATTATTTTCTTTCTGACTAAAAAAATTTGGATTATTTTTATCTTGTAAAATATTTCAATTTAAATTTTATATCTCATTATTTCATGCTTACTGTATTAGAATCAATAAATCTATCAACAGAATATTTAAAGAATAAAGGAATTGAATCTCCGAGAATAAATGCGGAGCTGCTTCTGGCTAAAATATTAAATTGCAAACGGCTTGATTTGTACCTGTCGTTCGACCGCCCATTAAGC
The DNA here is from genome assembly GCA_021793635.1 of Bacteroidota bacterium. The sequence continues at coordinate 5,137 of JAJYSI010000023.1, read as the reverse complement.
GAGAGCGAGACAAACCAGTACCGGGAGTTCATAAAAAGAAGAAGTAAGTATGAGCCGCTGCAGTATATTGTCGGCTCGGTAGAATTTTACGGATTAGATTTTAAAGTGAATGGTTCGGTACTTATTCCCCGACCGGAAACAGAAATAATAGTCGAAAAGATAATTGAAGATAATAAAGACAAATCCAACTTGAAGATTTTAGATATCGGCACAGGCAGCGGAATAATTGCAATCAGTCTTGCCAAACATTTAAGTGAACCAAAAGTTACGGCGATTGATTTAAGCCAGGAAGCTTTGACGACGGCAAAAGAAAATGCAGTGTTAAATAAAGTTGAAGATAGGATAAACTTTTATCAAGCGGACATCTTTAAAGATGAAATTTTCGAAAGCGGATTAGATATTATTGTTTCGAATCCGCCTTACATTTCAAATGATGAGTTTCCATCGCTCCAGCCAGAGTTAAAAATATTTGAGCCGAAAGTAGCTTTGACTGATAATTCTGACGGACTAAGCTTTTACAGGGCAATAACGAAAATCGGAAAGGATAGACTTAGAGAAGGCGGTAAAATTTATTTTGAAGTTGCCCAGAACCAATCGGAAAAAGTCAGAGCCATTTTAGAAGAAGCCGATTTCAAAAAAATAAAATTTCAAAAAGATTATCTTAATATTGAACGGGTAGTTTCCGGAGAACTTGAGCCGGAGGCTCATCCGCCTTTGGAGGAAATTTGAGAGCCGTTGTACAGCGCGTTTCCGAAGGTGGTGTATTCATTAAAGAAAATAATTATTCTGTTGAAATAGGGAAGGGAATGGTTATTCTACTTGGAGTGAAGACCGGCGATAAAGAAGAAGATGCAATTTTTACTGCCGATAAATGCTGCAACTTAAGGGTCTTCGAAGATGAAAATGAAAAGATGAATCTTTCAATAAAAGATGTTGACGGAGAAGCCTTAATAATCTCACAATTCACATTGTATGGAGATGCACGGAAAGGAAACAGACCGAGTTTCATCGAAGCTGCAAGACCGGAAGAAGCAATTCCGCTTTATGAAATATTTAATGAAAGAATCAGACAAAACCTAGGTGAATCAAAAGTAAAAACCGGTATATTCGGCGCGATGATGGAAGTAAAGATTATAAATGACGGACCAGTTACAATAATAGTTGAATCAAAATAAAATTTATGCAATCCGTACTGATGATATTTTTAGACGGCGTTGGCATTGGTAATGAAGATTATCAAAGCAATCCTTTCTTTAAATACGGATTCAAAACATTTACGGAAGTCTTCAGGGAAATTCCTTCACTGCGAAATCAATATTTAAAAAGAAATAACTCGTATATATTTCCGGTTGATGCAAGGCTTGGCATGGATGGCTTTCCGCAAAGCGGTACCGGACAGACTTCAATATTCTGCGGGATGAACGCCGCACAGTTCGTAGGAAAGCATTTCGGTCCATATCCGTATTCGACTTTAATTCCGGTAATTCGTGAGAAAAATATTTTTAAAGAAGTCCTTTCGCTTGGTAAAAAGTCATTTTTCGCAAACGCATATCCAAAAAGATTTTTTGATTACATTAAATCCGGACACTCACGATTAAGCGTTACATCACTAAGCTGCCGGCTAAGCGGTCTTAGGTTGAATACTTCTTCAGACGTCCGGAAAGGGAAAGCTTTAACCGCAGAGATTACAAACGAACGATGGAATGAAAAATTAGGTTACAAGCTAAGACAAATAAAACCGGAAACAGCGGCGAGAAGACTATTGAAAATAGCGGCTGAAAACAGCTTTACGCTTTATGAATATTTCTTAACCGACCATTTAGGGCACGGCAGATACGACGGCGATGCTCAAAATCTTTTGAAAATTCTCGATGAATTTCTTCTTACGATTATAAAAGAATTATATGATAATATGACCTTGATAATTTGCTCGGATCACGGCAACATTGAAGATATTTCGGTAAAGACACATACATTGAATCCTTCTCTTGCTATTGCTTCCGGTGTTCATGCCGAAGAATTATCTAAAGAAATAAAAGACTTAACTCAAATTAAACCGGCAATCATGAAAATTCTAAAATGAAAAATTATCCGGCAATATGGAGTACCATTCTTTTCATTATCGGAATAATAATCTACCATCTAACCGGAGTTAATCTCCACAATTATCTTTTCTATTTCTTGCTGCTGATCATTTCTTTACCATTTGCCATTTTAAATTTATCAAAGAAGGGGAATAAATTAACCTTCAAATTAGCTGTTGGTTTATTTGTTTTAGCAGCTGGAATATTTGTCTCTGCATTTCAAAAACCGAATTATAAATTTTTACCAGCTAATATTTACATTCAAAAAGATTTTGCAGCTTATGGAAAAATATCCAGTGTCGATTTAATTAAAAAAGACGAAATAGACTTTGATCTTGAAACTGATTCTCTTCTGTATCCTGGCACTAAATGTAATGAGAAGCTTAATCTTATATGCCGTATTAGAGATTCTAGCAAAGCAAACTTGTATTCATTGTACAATAAAATTCTTCCCGGAAATAAAATTGAAATTGCGGGAATATTTGTTAAGGGAAGGGAAAGGAGAAATCCGGGTGAATTCGATTATAACAAATACCTGCGTGAAAAAGGGATCAGCGGCTTTATTATTTCAAATTCAGTTAATGAATTAAAAATATTGAACTATGATCACGATCTTTTAAGTTCTATTGTTTTTAAAATTAGAAAAGCTATTGATAATGAAATAACGAAGCTACATTCGGAAAAAGCTGCCGCGTTCATAAGAGGACAGATTTTGGCAGATAGAAGCAACATCGAATATAATGCGGTGGTTGAGTTCATTAACTCTGGAGTTGCTCATATTCTTGCTGTGTCAGGTTTGAATGTTGGATTTATTGTTTTGATCATAATAATTTTATTCGGAAGAATTAACCTTTATATCCGTTCTATAATGATAATGGCTGGAATTATTTTTTTTATGATTCTAACAAATTCACAACCATCGGTAATCCGAGCCACAATCATGTCCGCAATAATTGCAATAGGATTTGTTACAAATAGATCGACAAATATTTTTAATTCGCTTGCAGTATCGGCGTTGATTATTCTTCTGCTTGAACCTCGGCAGTTATTCGATCCGGGTTTTCAGCTTTCATACTCTGCAGTATTTTCGATAGCTGTTATTTATCCCATCTATCAAAGGTGGGTAAGTTCAACTGTAATAAAAAGTAGAATGCTTAATTACTTGTTAACGTATTCGGGAGTTTCTTTATGTGCTCAATTAGGAACTATGCCTGTAACACTGGTTTATTTCGGAAAGCTTTCATTAGTTTCGTTATTCACTAATCTTTTAGTAATTCCAATTTCAGGGGTTGTTGTCGGAATCGGGATTTTTACCTTGATAATCAACCTTATCTCACCGATTATGGCTATATATTATGCAACTGCCAATAACTTACTGACTTCATTAATGTATTCCATAATTCATGTCGCAGGCAGATTTGAATATGCTTTTCTATGGATAAGGAATTTTTCATTACTCGATTGCATCATCTTTTATCTTTTCCTAGCAATACTCTTGCTCTCGTTAAAGTATTTGAAATCTAAAGCTGCAAAGCTTTTAATAACAATTTTAGCTTCACTAAATATTATAGTCTATTGTTCCATAGATGATAAAAATATGCTTAAAGATAATCGGCTGAACTTAATGATGATTGATGTCGGTCAGGGAGATTCGTTCCTTGTCAGATTTCCGGGAGGAGAAACCGCTTTGATAGACGCCGGTGAAACATCAATCAACTTCGATAATGGTGAAAGAATAGTAATGCCTCTGTTAAATTATTTGAATGTTAGCAAGATAGATTACGGCTTTATATCTCATGTCGATCTTGATCATTACGGCGGTTTCGTTTCGCTTATAAATAATAATTTGATCGGAAAAATATTTAAACCGAAACTTGATTCTTCATTCAGCAAAGATTTGAAATTTGAAAGGTTCGTTCGCTTCCAAAAGCTTCCGGTTCAATATTATGAAAAGAAAATTATAAAACTAAATGAAGGCAGAATTTATATTCTTAATGTTTTAGATATGAATAAAAAATATACTACAAACAACAAAAGCGGGATCCTCAAGTTTGTATATGGAAATACAAGCATCCTTTTTACCGGAGACCTTGAGAAAAAATTTGAAATGAAATACCTAAGCTGCTATAAAAATTTTTTATCTTCCGAAATTCTGAAGGTATCTCATCACGGAAGCAAGACCGGCTCATCAGCAGAATTTATTTCCACTGTTAAGCCTAAGTTCAGCCTAATCAGCGCAGGCATTCAAAATAAATTTGGGCATCCGGCGGCGGAAACATTGTATAAGTTGAAATATATCAACTCAAATATTTTTAGGACAGACAAATTAGGCGGAGTTTTGTTTAGTTCGGACGGAGACTCTATATTTGCAGTCGATTGGCATAAATAAATGACAACTTGAAGCGTATTATCGAGCTCATATCTTAATCCTAATCTTTCTCGATTAATTCCGATTAAGATCAAGATTACGATTAAGAGAAAGTTTTTTATATAATATTAACTTAAATAGATTGGAGAAGGAATATGGCAAATAAACCATTAGTTGGAATTATTATGGGGAGCGATTCGGATTTAGGGGTAATGCAGAAAGCAGTTGATGTCTTTAAAGAATTTGAGATACTTTACGAAATTAGAATTTTATCTGCTCATCGTACACCGGAACAGCATGGTGAATATTCAAAGACTGCCGCTTCAAGAGGATTAAAAGTTATTATTGCCGCAGCCGGCGGTGCAGCCCATCTTCCCGGAGTTACTGCTGCTAACACTATTCTTCCGGTAATCGGCGTTCCAATTTACAGTAAATCTTTAAACGGTATGGATTCGTTGTTATCGATTGTTCAAATGCCGTCAGGAGTTCCTGTAGCGACTGTTGCCATTGACGGCGCTAAAAATGCGGCTATTCTTGCGTTGCAGATTATTGCAGCAGGCGATGTTAATCTTCAGAAAAAATTGATTGACTATAAAAAGAAGATGGCTGAAGAGTCGATGAATAAGAATAAATCTATCGTTGCCTAAGGAAGTTAATTTTGATAACTTAACCGGCAAAATTTAAA
>JAJYSI010000534.1 GCA_021793635.1 Bacteroidota bacterium | reverse complement strand
TCGATGAGGCCTACTCTCTCGCAAGAGGAAGTTCTGATTTTGGACAAGAGGCAATCGATACTCTTTTAAAAAGGATGGAAGATTACCAGGGAAAGTTTATCGTTATAGTAGCAGGTTATACTGTTGAGATGACTAAATTTTTAGAATCAAACCCGGGAATGCGTTCCCGCTTTACAAATACATTTCTTTTTGAAGATTACACACCACGGCAGCTTTTGGAGATTGGATTAGACATTAGCGAAAAGAACGGTTATAAGCTTGAGGAAGGAGCCTGGCAACTACTATTAGAAATTTTCACAAAACTTTTTGATAAAAGAGATAAGAACTTTGGGAATGCCAGAACAGTTAAAAATATTTTGTTCAAAGTAATTTCAAATCAGGAAGAAAGGATTTCAAAAATCCCTAATCCTAATGATGAAGATTTGATTGTGATTACATATGAAGACGTAGATAAAATACAATTAACGGAGCTATGATTTATTTCACTCACTTTACAATAATTTGTCATGAAGTCAATTGTTAAAATTCGAGATGAAAATTAAGTTGAAGATTATTTGCAAATTGGAAATTTAGGTTTGGGCTAAAAGAGATTTTGTTATCATCTAAATTAAAATGATTCGGAAAAAATAGAATATCTATTTGGCTGTAAAGCCACACAGCAGCGAAAGAAATAATAGAAATGTTTTTCATTTTATATGATGAATTATACAAATCGTATTTCTGTTGAATTAAACCTGGATTAGTCTCGTTGAGATAATTCTTTTCTTTTTTATTACTATCGATTATAAAATAAATTGATGACGCAATAGTTATAGCGCTTAGCGAAGTTAATATCCAGCCTTTTGTATTATCTTTAAGATAAAAATGACCCAATCCGGGGAAAATAACCGAGAGTAAAAAGGCTTGTTTTAGATTGTCCGCCGATTCGATTTTATTAATAATATTGGGGATATAAACAGTGTCGGTTTTTATTCTTTCGGATTCATTTTTTAAGGAAAGCTCCTTTTCAAAGTCAGATTTTACGCTGTTAAAAAATGAAATGATTTTGGGAGAAACATTTGTTGAGTCAAGTATATAACCGGGATTTATTTTAAGGATATTATTAAAGCTATCCTTAGCCCCCTCATTATTTGATAACGAAAATTGTGAAACGCCTTTCACAAGATAAATTTGAATTTGCTCCCCACTGCTAAAAATATTTTTATGAGCGAGTAAACTATCGGCATACGAAATTACCTGGTTATACTCGAACGATTCAAATTTACCTTTAAGATTGGAAATAGAAGCGGAATTCTGTTGGGCGAAGAGAAGCTGCATAAATGAGGCGCATAAAATAATAGTAGTAGCTATCTTACTCATTACTTCATCAATACCATTTTTTTTGAATCAGTAAAATAATCTGAAGATAATCTATAAATATATACTCCTGCTGCCACCTGCTTACCGTAGTTATCTGTGCCATCCCACGTAATTTGGTAATTCCCGACTGAATAATTATTTGAAGTAAGATTTTTAATATGCTGGCCAAGAATTGAATAGATATCAATCGAGACTTGACTTTCCTTTCCGACTGAGAAAGAAATTTGAGTAGATGGATTAAAAGGATTAGGATAATTATTATCTAATTTAAATCCATTTACAATTTGGAAATGGTTGCTAGGAATCCCGGTAATTAGATCAAGTTTTTCGATCGAAGTAACGGGTTGACCATTTTCTCCCATTCCTCCGAAAACATAAATTGAGCCATAATAATTTACTGCCATTAAATCTGTTCGAGGATTATTTAGATCAGGTCCATCTCCAATATCCTCAGAATTATCGTTGCTTGGGTTAAAAATATAAACAGAAGAAAGAGGATGTGTTTCATTAATACCTCCGATAATATATATTTTATTATTGTCAGCAATCGCTACTCCGTGAGCACGGGGATTATCAAGGTGGGTAGAAATTACAGAAAAGCTTTTATCCGTCGTATCAAATTTGACAATTGAATTTTGCGGCGTTCCAAAACTACCAATGCCAACTCCGCCGAAAACATATATATCACTCCCAAGTATAGCTGACATCTGCCATGTAGGAAAATCTGCAGTAAAATTAGAATCATACGAAGAGATAATCTTTGAAGATGGAATATTATATTCAAACATATAATGCAAATTCATTCCTGATGGAAAACCTCCGAAGACGTAAATATTATTACCGGAAACAACACCTGTGGAATATAGCCTATTAAAGTTTTGATTATTACCAAAAAATGAAGGAGGCGAATTCCCATTCCACATTTCTATTGAATCGTTCATCATTGAAGAAGAAGTGCCGCCGAAATAAATAATGTTATTGTCGTAAAGACCAGCAACAAAGAAATCGCGTGGAACATTCATTGTCCCAACGATTTCCCAGGTATTTGAACGTGGGTTATACTGCTGAATATAATTTACGGGACCATTATTTGATTCAGAAAAGCCACCAAGAATATAAATCATAGAGTCTTTGACGACTGCTTGGCCGCCATAAACAGGATTAGGCATAGTACCAACAATCTGCCACGATTGCTGCGGAAAAACAATGGTGGAAAATAATATAAATATGTAGATTATTTTTTTCATTTTAGAATTAGTAAACGACTCAAACATATAGATTATCAATAATAATGCCATTCATGTTATTTCCCGTTGGATTCAAAGTTCATCTTGAAGTCAAAGGTCTGTTTTGCAATAATATCGATGTTTTTTTCGACCGGATTAAAACCTGGATTTTCTACAGTAACCTGATAACTTCCGGGAAA
>JAJYSI010000533.1 GCA_021793635.1 Bacteroidota bacterium | reverse complement strand
GCGGCATCAAGAGTTTTAATAATCGTTCCGTAATCGGATGGCGGAGTTGCAAGGTGAAATAAAACGTTATCGGGTATGCTAAATTCGCCTTGAACTTTTTTTATTTTCACCATACTTTTGCGAAATGTATCTTGTTAATGCAAAACCGGAATTGTAAACCGATTCATTACCTAAACTTGTTTTGTCGAAAACACCCATTTGATTCCATGTCAACATATTTCCGTCAAGCGCGTAGCATCTCAAAACCATATCGCGGTGCGTATCCCAATTGTCGTAATTAAATTCTTTTCTCATATATTGCGCAGTGCCTTCGGCAAACCAGGAAGGGACATTTATAGCAGCTAGGGGATATGAGACGATAACATTAGGGTATCCATACAGAATATCGGGACGGCGTTCATCTTCATAATTAAGAACTTGCAAGAAAAATGCAGGAACCGTACGCGGCATCTTAAGGGCGGATTGAATTTGTACCATGTGGGTTGTCTCGTGGGAGATCACATTTCTTAACCAGTTGTGAGCGCCTCGTAAATCGAAATCTAATGCGCTTGTCCAGATTTCAATTTTATTGTCGAAAAAGTAAGTAGCTCCGTTGGAGTAATCATCTATATCTTTAATAACATAATGAATTGTGCCGGGCTTGTAATCATAAAGAGATTCCAACACAGGAATTACTTCATCTGCAATTTTTGCGACAACGCGAGCAGTTCTTTCGGCGCCGCTGTGAAAGTGGACTTCACAATATTTCCCTTTGATTGTGTACCACTTCAATTCAGGATGAAAATCAGTAAACTGTGCAAAGGTTGCGGTTTGAATAAGAAAAAACGCAGCAACGGCTAAAAGAATTTTAGACATAAATAAAAATCTTGTTTGTTGAAATAGATAATATCAAAATTTAATCCGCATTTTATTTTTACTTAACTACAGCAATTTTGATAATGTTACTTTCGGTCTTTCCGCTCGCCCCGGTTGCTTGAATATGCGCAAGATAAACTCCGCTTTGAATATTGCTTACATTCCAGGTAGTTTCGTTATCAAATCCGCCTCGTGCATTACCTTTTAAGTCAGCGACATAGTCTCCTGCAAGATCAAAAATCTTAATGTCGATTTGGGAGTCTTCTGAAACATAATATCTAATTTTTGTTTCATTTCCGTATACGGGATTGGGATAATTATAAGCCCGGTTAGAAGGGAAAAATTGGTTTACATAGTTTTGATTTTGAGCTGTACTAGTAAAGGATGTATTTAAACTGTTTCCATTTTCTTCAGCCCAGAAAATTTTACCTGCATCAGCGCCTATATTCCAAGCAGTAAAATTATTCTGCTGATTTATTGCAGCAATAGAAAGTCTTCCGTTCTCTACATATAATGCCGCTGTCGATGTTAATTGAGAACCGCTCGAGATAGGAAATCCTGGAACAACTTTCCCCGTCCCTCCGTCAATCGCATAAATTCTACCGTCGATTGTTGTTGCTATAACCTCAGATTTACCGTCACCATAAAAATCGGCACAAACTGGCGCTCCTGTGAAACCAATTGCCTGAGGATCTGCAAAGGGAAAATTATCAGCGCTGGAACCTTGTAAATTAACTGCGTCTATTTCATTACCATTTGTAAATACTATGTAGTTGCCGCCGTTTTGTTTTAGATCTGCAAGTGCAAAAGATTTAATTGTATCAGTTGAAGTAATTTTAAATTCTTGGATCAATTTTCCATTGCTCACAATATCGAATACATTTCCTGTTAAAAGAGCAATTTCAGTTTCATTAGCATTTGCATCCTTTGTTAAAGCTAATTGTATTAACCTGCCGGACTTTCCTAAGTATGATTTACCGTTATTATCATATATGATATAGGTCGGAGCATTTGATGGATAATTAGCAATAATAGTACCTATGAATTTCCCGCCAAAAGTATAATAATTATTATCAGTACAAATTTGAGAAACCTGAATAATTCCGCGCTGGGCGCTGTCTACAGATACTAATACCGGATTATTATTTGGCAAAGAGCCAAACGAATATGTATGCAAATTACCGTAAGAAGTGCCGACTAAAATTTCTTTAACACCGTTACTTGGTTGAAAAATCACCGGAGAACTGGCAACAAGGTCTCCGACATTAACCGAGCTGAGGTATGCGCTTGTTCCGTCATTCATATAAACATTCAACGAAGAATCTTGTGTTCCGAATATATATTCAACATCATTCAAATTCATTGAAGCAGTCTTGTAAGATGAAAAATTCGGGATAGATTTTTCAATGACTCCTAAGCTGTCAATTATATTCAAAGTTCCTGAAGAGATCAGATTAAAATTAAGCCCGCCGTTTTTTTCAATAACATTGAGGTTAACCTTTCCTAATGAAATGTTTAGTTGCTTGGAGAAAACAGGTTTGATTAAAGAATCCCCATAAGTGATATTGAAATTCATTTTATCGGATGAAGCAGAAAAATTTGAAATAGTTATCAAGCTATTAGCCCCGGAGTTTGTGTTACTGTTGGGGCGTGAATCTTTAGAAAAAATATTTTTATAAAAAAACGCAGAATTATTAGCATACCAGTAATCCTGGTAAGACCCTTCGCCAATTATAGTATTTCCTAAAAGGTCTGTAAATGTTTGGCCGATCTGAGGAATTCCGCTCGCTTCCATCAAATTTACCCCGCGGTGATTTGGATCCGCATTTATAGTATTAGTTGCAAGGTTGGAGTTAATAACATTATCATCTATATGCCAAATTAAAATTCCCCCGCCAAAATTTGAAGTATCATCAATCTGACCCGGTAAT
>JAJYSI010000532.1 GCA_021793635.1 Bacteroidota bacterium | reverse complement strand
ATTACTCATTTAACAAATTATTCCTTCTCTTGATCTCCTTTTTTCTTCTTTTATCTTGATTTATCCCCCATTTCTTCTTTATTTCACAAAGTAGTGAATTGCCTTTCTATACAAGTTCTGCTATTTTTATTAACAAAAAATTGAAACCAATCGAGGCAATAATGAAAAAGCTTTTTTTAATTCTAACTATACTCCCAATTATTCTAATCGCCCAAACAAAACGCCCTATTACCGTAGAAGACTTGTGGGCAATGAAAAGAATTGACCAGCTAGTGCTTTCACCTGACGGCAGCACAATCGCTTTCTCCGTTAATACTTACAATCTTGATGCAAACAAGGGAAAGACAGAAATATATTTAGTTAATGTAGATGGTTCCAATCTACATCAATTAAATAATTCTGATAAGAGCGAAAGCGACCCAAGATTTTCACCGGATGGCAAAAAGGTAGCTTATATCGAAAATGACCAGGTAATGGACTGTAATCTTGATGGATCCGGAACTCAGCAAATAACTGACTTATATACAGGCGTAACAGATTTCAAATGGTCAAATGACGGAAGCAAAATTCTTTTAACCTCTACCGTCTATGCAGACTGCACGGATCAAGCTTGCAATAAAAATAAAGATGAAGAAAAAAAATCAGAAAAGTACGACGCAAGAATTATTACTCACCTAATGTTTCGCCATTGGAATGAATGGCTTAACGGCAAGAGAAGCCATTTGTTTCTGTTTGATATAGCAGCAAAGAAATATATCGACTTAAATTATTTAATGCACAACGATGTTCCGCCCCTTGATCTTGGTAGTGCTAATGATTTTAATTTTTCACCCGGCGGCAAAGAAATTGCTTACACAATGAATCCCAACAGCGTAGTAGCAAACAGCACGAACAACGATGTGTTCACTGTAAACATGAGCGATGTTAAAGCAGATTCCAAAATTCCCGCAAAGAAAATTTCAGTAAGCTTAGGAAATGATAATCAGCCGGTTTATTCACCCGACGGGAAATATATTGCTTTTGCCTCCATGCTTGTGCCGGGACATGAATCGGATAAACAATGTTTGGTCCTTTATGACCGTGCATCGGGCAAACTAAAAAACCTTACAGAAAAATATGATCGCTCGGTTGAAGAAATTGTTTGGTCGCCTGATTCTAAATCAATTTATTTTACCGCCAACAACGAAATCTTTAATTCTATTTATAAGATTGATATTGAAACCGGTAAAGTTTCTTTACTGCTAAAGGAACATAGCAACGCAGATGTAGCAGTTTCACCCGATGGCAAAACAATATACTTTAAGCAGCAGCGTGCTGAACTTCCTTATGAAATATTTGCGATGAATAATGATGGAAGTAATGTTCATCAGATTACCTTCTTGAATAAAGAACTTCTATCAAAACTTGAATTGAATCCTGTTGAGACATTTTGGTCAAAGGGCGCTGACGGCGATAATATAGAATCAATCTTAGTTAAGCCTCCATTTTTTGATTCTACAAAGACATATCCGATGATATTTTTAATCCACGGCGGACCACAGGATAATTGGCAGGATGAATTTCATTACCGTTGGAACTTAAATTTGTTTGCTTCCAAAGGATATGTGGTTGTTGCCCCTAATCCAACCGGAAGTACCGGCTACGGACAAAAATTTACTAACGCTATTTCACAAAATTGGGGAGGGAAACCTTATATCGACTTAATGGACGCCTGCGACTATGCTATAAAACATTTTAAATTCATTGACCCCAAAAATACTTTTGCTGCCGGCGCTTCATACGGCGGCTATATGATTGACTGGCTTGAAGGGCATACAAACCGCTTTAATGCAATGGTCTCTCACGACGGCGTTTTTAATACCATAAGTATGTGGGGAACTACTGAAGAACTTTGGTTCCCGAATTGGGAGTTTGGCGGAACACCGTATACCAATCGTGCCTTGTATGAGAAATGGAATCCGGAAAGATTTATTCAGAATGCTAAAACACCTTTGCTGATAGTTGAAGGAGCACATGATTACCGTGTACCAGAAGAACAAGCTTTCCAGCTTTTCACTTCGCTCCAAACACTTGGTGTTGAAAGCAAGCTGTTATATTTCAATAATGAATTCCATTTTGTAGTTAAGCCGCAGGATTCGAAGCTTTGGTGGGATACAGTTTTTGATTGGTTCCAACAACATAAAAAATAAAAATCCGGAAGGATTCGAATTATGAAAAATCAAGATTATGACCTCGATGACTTTACTGAGCTCACGGAATTAGATTTTGGCGGTACTACCGAAAGCGAGGTAACTAAGAACATAGGTTACGTCGAGAATAATCTTTGGGAAAAACTTGCAAAGGTCAAAAGGAAAATATCCTTTGCAAGAGATATATTAGCACTATATAAATATATGCGTGACCCTGCAGTTGTCTGGTATAAAAAATCAGTAGTAATTGCAGGATTGATATATTTTATCACACCAATAGATGCAATCCCGGATTTTACACCTGTAGTCGGGTTTCTTGATGACCTCGGAATAATTACAGCATTAACAAAATATTTAGGGCGCGAACTTGTGCCTTATTACTAACTGATAAATAATAAGAAACCTTCGAGGTTTTCCTAAACCTCGAAGGTTTTACACCCCGCTACCATTATATTTGAAATTGTTTGCGTAACATGAGTTACTAAATTGTATGAAAGAAAATATTCTAAATGAATTATAAATTAATAAAGAGCGATGTTCTTTTTAAAGGCAGAGTGTTTGATCTTCAAGTAGATGAAATTGAATACGACAGCGGAAACA
>JAJYSI010000531.1 GCA_021793635.1 Bacteroidota bacterium | reverse complement strand
TACGGAATGGTCGGAGCAATTTTATTTCTGTTAATAATAGTTTCATTCAATCTCAAAAGTCGCACTGAAGAATTGAATACAGTTCAAGAAAGTATTTAGAAAGCGTGATCGATAGAATATTTTTCTTTTTCAACCGGATGATGAAGATTAAATATTTCTTTTAGCTTATCAACATTAACAGGATAAAGTTTTTCGTGAATGCAATTTGCTTTTGCAGACTTGCCTATCCGGCAGGCAGGCTCGCCTGTATCTTCACACATTTCAATATTTTTAACATTAGTAGGAACTTTAAATCCAATCCAACCGAAGTCTGATATTCTTCCTGAAATTTCGGACATCATTCTACCCCAAATCGGAGCACAGGCAGTTCCGCCGTATTGAAATCCGCCGGATAATTTTCTTTGAGGGTTATCAAAGCCAATCCAGATTGCAGTGGAAAGTTTGGGATTATACCCCACGAACCAGGCATCAGTAAAATTTTGGGTAGTTCCGGTTTTTCCGGCAGCTGTCCCTTTGAAATATCTTCTAACAGATGAAGCGGTTCCTCCGTTAACAACCGATTCTAACGCAGTAGTTGTCAGATAAGCAGTAGCCGAATCCAAAACAGTAGAGGTGTCAATTCCTTCTTTATCGTATATAATTCTTCCATTTTTATCTTCAATTTTTAGTATGGTAAAAGGTTTTGCATATAAACCTTCATCTGCAAAAACCGCCATTGCAGAAGCCATGTCTATAGGGCTGACTTCACCTGTTCCTAATGCTATTGAGGGAAGCGAAGGAATGTCTGATTGAATCCCAAGCCTATGAGCAAAAGCCACTACTGAATCGGGCGAAGTTAAATGGGTTATTGCATAGGCGGCTGATAAATTAATTGAATTTTGAATTGCATATTCCATAGACACGGGCTTATCTGAGAAGGAATTATCGTCATTCTCTGGGCGCCATTCGAATGAAGTACCGGAGTCAACAATAATCGGTGAATCGGAAAGCGGTTCTGCCAAAGTATAACCTTTTTCAAGGAGGCTTCCGTAGAGAAAAGGTTTAAAGGATGAACCTGGTTGACGTAAGATTTGTACTGCCCGATTTAAGCCCCCAGGATCTGAATTTGGATTTCCGCCGATCATTGCACGGATCATTCCCGTTCCAGGTTCGATAGAAATTAATCCTATCTGGGCATCCTTCATTGAATTTGGAAAATTTCGCCATTGTGAAGCGACGGCATCCTCGCCAGCTTTCTGAATATTATAATTTAAAGTAGTCGTAATTTTTAGTTCATCGTGGTTGAGGTTTAATCCTTTTTCAACTAAAATTTTATTGGCTTCCTTGCGGACATTTTCTAAAAAGAATTTCCCGAATTTTTCATTTAAGTTTAGACCAAGAGGGGTTTTAATTAATTTTTCATATTCATTTTCTGAAAGCTTATTTATTTCGACAAGATTGTGAAGCACAATATTTCTACGTGTCCACATTCTTCCAGGATGATTTATAGGATCATAGCCGCCAGGTGACTGAACCATTCCCACAAGCGCGGCACTTTCGGTAATAGAAAGCTGATCGGGGGTTTTATCAAAATATTCTTCAGCCGCCGCCCAAATTCCATAGGCTCCGCGCCCAAAGTAAACCGTATTTAAGTACATTAAGAGAATTTCATCCTTGGTATATTTTTCTTCTAATTGCCTAGCTAATTCTATTTCCTTAATTTTTCGTGAAATAGTTCTTTCATCGGTTAAAAATAAATTTCTTGCAAGCTGCATTGTTAGCGTGCTACCGCCCTGAATGTGCCCTGTTAAAGTCTTAAAGATTCCGCGGATTATACCTTTAATTGAAACACCGTTATGGTTATAAAAATCGCGGTCTTCAGTAGCAATCAGAGACCAGATGACATATTGAGAAATGTAGCCAGTGCTTCTTGCGTCTACCCTGTTCTTGTCACCGTAGAATCCTATTAAATGACCATCAGAAGTTACAGCGTAGGATGAGTACTGCAAATTTATGGGAGGTAAATTCTGTGGGAAAATTATATTGCAATTAAATAAAAACCCAAGAACAACAGCAGGGAAAAATTTTAGCGATATATGATTAAAATATCTATCGAATTTCATCAGTAAGATTAAACGAAAAATTATAATTATTAAAAATAGTAAATAAACAGAATAATTTGAGAATAAAAATAATTCTCTAAATCCGGACAAAAAAAGATTTTTGTTTCGGAAGTCAATTAAAAAGATTAAGTTAAGGTATAAAATTGCCAAGAGTAAAGGCTTTTAATTTTTTTTGAGATACTTAATATGAAGGAATTTTTCAGTGTCCAGGAAATAGCAAAACTTTTAAATTTGAGCAGATCAACTATTCTTTATTATATAAATGCCGAAAAGTTAAAAGCGGTCCGGGTTGGCAAGGTATACGTAATTTCGCGGGAGAACTTTGGGAATTTTTTAAAGGAACACAGGCATAGTAAGAAAGAAACCGGCGAAAATCAAACTCATCTCGATTTTTAGACCAATTATTCACGAATCCCCATAAACAATCATTTTATTGAAACCCAAATGAAATAAAGGCGTCTAACTATTAAATAAGCGACAAAATATTTCGAAAATTAAGTATTTTGAGCATTTTAGGGTAAATTGACAAAAAAAGGTGAAGTAGATTAGTTTTTGCCTTACAAATTTTCAAAAAAATCACTTATATTTGTAGCTTATTTTTTAAAATATTCAATTAAAAAGGAGTAAGCCAAAATTGAAAATAACGAAGCAATTTACTAACCGCGAAAGCAAATCACTTGATCAGTATTTGCTTG
>JAJYSI010000530.1 GCA_021793635.1 Bacteroidota bacterium | reverse complement strand
CTGGCGTCAATAATCTGCAAAAAGGTATGCAGCCTGTTATGGCTCAAAGGCTAGTAATGAATTCTATAAAGTATCTATTAACCAAATAATACCTCAATAATTATGAAAAATTCATACGATATTTTTTGTCCGGAAACATTTGGAAAGATTAAAAAGTATTTTGTCTTTTCTATTGTTATATTATTAAACATAAGTTATTTACATTCACAAAACATAGAGCCGAATAATTGCGGCCTACAGATAAGCGTACCCGAAGCTGAGGGCATGTCGTCTGAAAGACTGGCCAGAATAGATACTGTTTTCCGTGAGTATATTAATAAAGACTGGTGTAACGGAGCAACAGCCATAATATTAAGGAACGGTAAAATAGTTTATTATAAAGCAATCGGCTATAACGATATAAAAAAGAAAACACCGCTAAAGAAGGATGATATTTTTCGAATAGCATCTCAAACAAAAGCAATAACGAGTGTGGCCGTTATGATGTTATATGAAAAAGGGAAATTCTCACTTGACGATCCGATATCCGATTATCTTCCCGAGTTTAAAGACGTAAAAGTACTCGATAAATTCAACGAAGCAGATTCGACATTTACAACCGTTAAACCCGAAAGTCCCGTTACCATAAGAGAACTTCTTACCCATACTTCAGGATTGGGCTATCCGGGTTCAGGCACAAAAGCCATGAATGCGATTTATGCCAACTACGGAATAACAATGGTCTTGGGCGATAAAAAACTAAATCTTAAGGATGATATCAGAAAACTTGCACGGGTTCCGCTGGGCTTTCAACCCGGTGAGAAGTGGAATTACGGTTTCAGCGTTGATGTGCTCGGCAGGCTTGTTGAAGTTATTTCAGGTATGAGTCTGGACCGTTTTTTCAGGAATTACATTTTCGATCCGCTTGGTATGAAAGATACATATTTTTATTTGCCTAAGGATAAATACAAGCGCCTTGAAAAACTTTATATTATGGATAAAACCGGTCATCTGACAGAAGTTAAAAAATCTACCAGTTTAGATCCGGACTATCCCGATTTAAATGGGAAATTATATTCAGGCGGAGCCGGACTCTCATCAACGGTCTACGATTATGCTTTATTTCTTAAGATGCTTTTAAACGGCGGAGTCTTAAACGGTAAGCGTCTATTAAGTGAAACTACAGTTAAAATGATGACGCAAAATCAAATAGGCGATTTGGAATGCGGCAGCCTTTTTATACCTAAAGGCGGCGATAAATTCGGATTAGGATTCGAGATTATTTCAAAACCCGGAAGCATACAGATTCCTATTCCTGCAGGTTCATACGGATGGGGAGGCACTTTCGGTTCCTTAGACTGGGTCGATCCTGTAAATAATATAGTCGCTCAACTTGTTCTTCAAGTCAGTCCGAACAGCTATAACGAGATAAGAAAGAAATTTATCGCATTAGTGTATCAAGCAATAATAAATTAAAAAATTAGATATAAATTGAAAATGAAATTAATTCCTAATTTGGTCAAATCATTATCGGTATTTACAGTATTTTTTCTTTTACCGGGAACCGCGGCATTCTCACAAACGAATAGAGGTGAAAATCCCTGTCCTTTTAAATTATCAGCGTAGCTAGTAAACGGAGTGGGAACTTATCCTTATGTGAATATAACCGAGTCGCTGGATAATGCCGTTCCTGCATTCGGGCCGATTGGCATACCTTTGAAATAGACTTTTTAAAATGAGAGAAGCAATTACACTACTAAGGAAAGACTTAATAAGTAACGTTACTTAACTCCCCGGAAAATACTAAGAAGTAAGTATTATCAGCAAAAACAAAAATGTTAAATTAGCAGCCGTTCAAAACTGCGTTGTGTTCATTTTGTTCATATCGATGACGACTTCTCAGACGCGCGTGCAAAACAAATTCCTACAGTCAGATAATTCAAGTCAATTAAAAATTATAAAATAGTCAGTTAATAGTAGATCCAGGGGGCATAAAGGAAGACGTTATGATGAGTTATTTATCTGGATTAAAGAAGAAATAAATTGAGATATAAGCAACATAAACGAACAAAATATTTAGATAATAATTTTAGATTGAGAGGCGCGTAGATATGGCACAAGACAAAAATTCCGATATCAATAAAGTAACACATCTAAAAGAAGGTAATTCGAAAAGTGGATCCACCAGAAGGAAATTTTTATTTCAACTTGCTACCGTTGCAGTGGCTGCGCAAACCGTTCCTACACTTGGATTCTCTTTAAATAAGGACACTGATTCACGCAAGTCTTCAAATAAATCCTCCAAGAAGCCGAATATAATATTATACCACTCTGATGAATTCCGATGGGACTTTGTTTGCGCTGCTGGTCAAAATTCGATGGCATTCACTCCGAATCTTGATTCAATGTATAGGCGCGGTACGGTGTTTCAAAATTTTATTTCAAATCAGCCTTTATGTTCTCCTTCCCGGTCATGCCTTTTTACCGGTCAATATGCAACGACAACAGGCGTATGGAAAAACGGACCCGGATTGAAAGAGGACGCTGTTACGTTGGCAACACAGTTTACTCAATCTGGGTACTCCGCAAATTATATCGGGAAATGGCATTTAGCCCCGTGGGATAAAGTCGGTGCCGGAGCAGTACCCAAGGAGTATAGAAGCGGTTTTACAGGTCTTTGGCAGGCATCCAACGCACCCGAGATTAGTTCTCATCCTTATCACGGAACTTTTTGGGATAACGACGGAAAGCCATTGGAGTATAATGGACAATACAGGGTTGACTTTTTAACAGATCTAGCCGAAAAATTTCTGCAACAAAAGCA
>JAJYSI010000022.1 GCA_021793635.1 Bacteroidota bacterium | reverse complement strand
GTTAAAGGAATTCAGAGAATTTGCAATAAAGGGGAATGTACTCGACATGGCAGTCGGTATCATTATCGGAGCAGCCTTTGGGACTATTGTAAAATCACTTGTATCCGATGTTATTATGCCCCCGATTGGACTGATCCTGGGAAATGTGGATTTTTCAGAATTGTTCGTAGTTCTTAAATCTGGAGCAAAATTAGCCGGCCCTTACGCTACATTAAAAGACGCAACCGCAGCGGGCGCTGTTACAATCAACTACGGCTTATTCATAAACACAGTTATTAGCTTTTTGATTGTTGCTTTTTCTGTTTTTTTATTAGTTAAAGCCGTAAATACTATGAAGAGAAAAAGTGAATCAGCTGTTCCGCAAGCCCCGGTAACAAAAGATTGTCCTTTTTGTTTTTCAAAAATTCCTCTTCAAGCAACCCGTTGTGCTCATTGCTCATCTGAGCTAGTTTAAAATTTAAGAGAAATAATGAAATATAAATCAACTATCTTCGGTTCTTTTTTACTTTTCCTGTCTTTAACTGCAAGTAGTTTTCCACAAGTTAAATATGGGACTGTCTTCCAATCTTCTCCCATTATTTCATTATTAACCGGAACTATGAACGGCAATTTTACTATCTCTAATATGAAAAAAATGGGGGACTTTGGTCTAGGCACCTTTAACGGCGTAGATGGAGAAATGATCTTCCTTAACGGGATTGTTTACCGTGTAAATGATGAAGGCAAAGTTAATATCCCTCCAAATTCTGAAAAGACCCCCTTTGTTACAGAAATATTTTTTCACGCTGATACGGTTATTGAATTGAACGATACTCTCGATTTTGCAAATCTCGATAAATTTATTGACAAAGCTTTGCCTTCAAATAATACTATTTGTGCAATTAAGGTTATAGGAGAATTCGTATCCATCCAAGCAAGAAGTGAATCGAAACAAACCAATTCATATTCCAATTTATCAGTCGTTCTCCAAAATCAATCAATCTTTAATCTTAAAGATATTCAAGGGACAATGGTTGGTTTTCGTTTCCCGTCATATATGAGTGAGCTGAATGCTGCAGGTTATCATTTTCATTTTCTTTCTGAAAATAAAAATCAAGGCGGGCATGTACTTGCCTTAATGACAAAACATGTTAGAATAGAGATTGAATTTGTAAAAAACTTTAAGATGAGAATTCCTTCAAGCACAGATTTTCGGAACAATAATTTTGAAGTACAGAAACAAAACTAACTTAAAAGTTCTGCGATTTCTTCAGGCGTAAGCGGTCGTATTTTACCGGGTTTCAAATCTTTAAGTAGAATATTTTTAATTCTTACTCTAATCAATCGTAAAGTTGGATGGCCGATGGCTGCTGTCATCTTTCTAACTTGCCTGTTCCGCCCTTCTATTAGAACCAAGCTTATCCATGATGACGGAATATTGTCCCTAACTCTTATAGGCGGAATCCTATCCCAAATTTTAGGAGGCTCAATCATTTTTACTTTTGCAGGTAGTGTAATTCGCTTTTCTATTATTACTCCTTCTTCTAATGTTTTTAATTCAGAATCGGAAGGGATCCCTTCCACTTGAGAAAAATATTCCCGATCATGTTTGTTTCCCGGGTTTAATAGATAGTCGGTAAGTTTTTTGTCGTTTGCCAGTAACAGCAATCCTTCGCTGTCCATGTCCAACCTTCCGACGGGATAAACATTTTTTGAGATCTTGAAAAAATCTGCCAAAGTTTTTCTCCCGAATCCATCAGAAAATTGTGAAAGGACCCCGTATGGTTTGTTTATTGCAAAGTATAAATAATTATTCTGGTTCATAACTGTTAGTAATGCTGTCGGGTAAATCCCGGTAATATTTATAAGTTTTGAAGTTTACTTTTTGTATTCTAAAAATTTCTTCTGCGCGTTCAAGAAATTCGGAATCTTCGCTGTACTTTATATTTTTAAATCCTTTCAGGTCAAGGAAAACGTTTCGTTTTGCGAAAAAGGTCCCACCGATTGTACATTCTGAAAGATGGTCTAATTTATGAGGATCATTTTTGTCTCTGACATATTCGTCTCCGATAATTTTTACTCCGCCATGAATTAAATCTATCTCCGGATTTTCTTCCATAAAATCCACATGCTTTTGAAGATGGTCAATTTCATATTCGTCGTCGCTGTCTAAGAATGTAATATATTTTCCGGAAGAAGATTTGATCCCCCTGTTTCGGCTTCGAGCAAGCTTTTTGTTCGTCTGCCGTATTACTTTGATATTTTTATAAGCGCTTTCGTATTCGCTTAGGATATTAAATGTATCGTCCTCGCTTCCGTCGTCGATAGCAATCAGCTCCCAATTTTTAAAGGATTGATTTATTAGTGATCCAACGCATCTACTTAAATAATTTGCCCTGTTATAAACAGCCATAACTACCGAAACTTCCGGATGAACGGTTTCATTATTATTTAGCACTATTTGCCTTTCAAATAAAAAATGAGTTTAGAAGATGTTCGATGAAATCAATGCAAATTTACAATTTGAAATCTTAATAGGAAATGCAATATCTCAATAAAAAATTCTCAACCATTTTAATTGTCGGGTTGTTTAATTATTTTAGGACTGAGATCGTTTTGCTCTTTGGTTATATAATTTGAAAAGTTAGATTGAACTCGGTTTTAAAATCTAAAATTGGAAGGAGTATGAAAAATGTCTTTCCGCGATCAACAAAAATATTTAGATGCTTTAAAGAAGTATGAAAAGAAATTTGAGAGAAAAGAATTGGAAGATTATAAAACTTTTGTAAAAATGCAGAAGGATGAAGAGGATTTTGATTCGCTTTCCCTTGAAAGACTGGAGGAACTCTACGGCAAGTACTATCAACCCGTTGACAAAAACAAATTCAATTCATTCTTCAAGAAAAAGCAAGAATAATTTATTTGATGAATAAATTTCTTATTCTGGCTTTATCCGGTATCGGCGACGCCTTAATGTTTACTCCCGCCTTAAAGCTCCTTAAAGAAGCTCTCCCCGAAGCTAAAATTGATGCGCTTACGATGTTCAAAGGCGCTAAAGAAATGTATGAGCGAAATTCTAATCTTGATGATGTAATATATTTTGACTTCTTAAACAAAAGCAAAATCGAATCACTAAAGTTTGTTCTTTCCCTCCGCCACAAATATGATGCAACCATAAACATTTATCCTTCTAATAGAAAGGAATATAACGCAATAAATTTCTTAATTGGCGCCGGAAAAAGGGCTGGTATAAAATACCTTCGTAAAGATTTTGAAAACTTAGGATTTCTAAATAATGTCAGAATAGTTGAGGATGATTCCCGTCATAATGTTCTAACTAATATTATGCTTGTCGAGGGTTTGCTAAATAAAAAATTTGATTACCTGCCGGGTCTTGATTTTCCGCTAAACAATGAAGACATGAATTTTGCCGTTAATTTTTTAGAAAACGTCAACATCAAAGAAGACGATTTCGTGATAGGTTTTCATCCTGGTTCTGCGACATTGAAAAATCATATTAACCGCCGCTGGGAACCCGAAAAATTTGCAGAGCTTGGCAAGGGATTGATAAATGAAATGGGTGCCTCAATTTTTATTTTTGGCGGTCCTGAAGAAGATGAATTGAAATCATCGATAAAAAAGATGATCGGACTTCCTTCTGTGTATGAAATTAAAACAGCATCTCTACCGCAAAGTTTGGGCTTAATTAAACGCTGTAATGTTTTTGTCTCTAATGATTCCAGCATGATGCACATTGCTTCGGCGCTCGAGAGAAATGTTGTCGCACTAATTGGACCTACAAATGTAAATTATATACATCCATGGAAAACAAATTATAAAATAGTTTCTTTGAATCTTGAATGCTCACCCTGCTTTTTTTATTCGCCGAGACCGCTTATTTGCACAAGAACAGATGTTAAATATAAATGTATAAAGAAATTGGATGTCAACTCCGCCTATCGCGCCGTTATCGAATTGATGAAATCAAAGTAGAAATAAAAATGTCAATCTAAATTACATCTAAAGTAATCTACAATCTCTTCGACGTTGTCAAAGGATTTGATTAAATCTGTAGATCTATTTTCATGTTCGATCTGCTTATCCATAACCGCTATAATATCACTCCACATTGATGAATGACATGCCGCAGGCTTTTTCTGTATTAAATTTTTATTCATCAACTCCCAAACAACAGCTAATTCTAAAAGAGTTCCTGTTCCGCCTTGGAGAATAATATAACCATCACCCGTTTCAATTAGTTTGGTAATCCTTTCAAAAAGATTTTCGCACTTTATTTCTTTTGTAAGGAATTCGCTTGGAATAGAACCCCATAAATCAACAGTTATTCCGGTTACTTCCGCACCGTTTTCTTTAGCGCCTTTAGAGGCGGCGTGCATAATGCCCCGGTAGCCGCCGGTACATATATTAAAGTTATTTTTTGCGAGAAGACTTCCGAGTTGATAAGCATAGTCAAATTCTTTGTCTCCCTCTTTAGGTAACGAGCTGCCGAATATTGTAATTGTTTTTTTCAAACGATTGCTGAAGGTTGTTAAAATTATATATAGAAATTCTTATCCCACCGGTGTACCTTTAACTGTTCCAAGAGTTCCTGAGAAAGCGGTCCCCTTTCAACGCTCTTAAAATTAGCTAATAGGTTTTTTTCCTTCCTCATTCCGGGTATTACCGATGTTACTGCGTCAAAGCTGATAATATATCTTAACGCTGCTTCAGCCATTGATGATGTCTCTGATTTTACATCACTCCATATTTTATCAACCCGTAGCTTTACGTCAACTTTACGCTTGTCTCTGAAATAACTGTTGCGAAAATCTCCTACCGGAAATTCTGTAGCCGGATCAATATTTCCCGTTAATGCACCTTCATCAAAAGGAACTCTTGCAATAATGCTGATTTTATTTTCAAGACAGAATGGGAAAAGTTTTTCTACTGGTTTCTGATCAAAAATATTAAAGATAACCTGAAAACTGTCTATTAATCCTGTTTTACCAGCTTCAATACCGTTGCTTGGTTGATGATCATTTATGGAAATTCCCCAAAAACGGACTTTACCGTCTTTCTTTAATTTATGAATTGCTTCTTTCCAATCATCCTCCTTTGCCCACTTATCATTCCACACGTGGAATTGCATTAAATCGATATATCCTCTTTTCAAATTTCTGAGGCTCTCTTCTGTTTTTTTTATTATATAGTCTTTTGTAAAAGATTCTTTCAACATCGAACTATCTGAGGCAGGCCATTCTAACTTTTTTGATGGTATTTTTGAGGCAATGAATAATTCTTCATTAGATTCTTTTTCAACCTCTCCGACAAGCTGCTCGCTATGCCCGTTCCCATATACAAGTGCAGTATCGAAAAAATTTATCCCTTTGTCTATCGCTTTATGAAGAGTTTTTTTAGATTCAATATCATCTGCCCCGATCCACATTGATTTTCCAATCCCCCAGCAGCCAAAACCAAGCTGCGAAATTTTGTATTTTGATTTGCTAAATTGTTTCATCATCATAAATTGTCTCTCTTTCTTATTTTATTAAGAATGAATAATAATACGGTAATAAAGTCAAAATTAAAATAATACTTTAAAAGAATTTTGCAAATAGGATTCCTATAGCATTTCAGTGTAAAAGGCAGTATTAGAAATTATCCTTTTATCTTTAATGCTATTTTGCCATGACCGGCTTAAGAGACGGTTTGGTTAAAGAGAGTGTCCCAATCTTAAAACAGCAAACTTTTCCAATTCTGTTAGGTTTGGAATTCTAACAATATTATTTTTACAATATAATAATTTGCGGTTTTAATGTTATTGGATTAAATTTTTTAAGTTAATTTATCGATGGATAAATAGTTTATCATAAACAAAATGCACGTAAACCGCATAGAACATATTGCCATTGCAGTTAAGAACCTCGATGAATCAATTAAATTTTATGAAAGTATTTTCGGACTCAAATGTTATTTAATTGAAGAAGTAGAAGATCAGAAAGTTAGAACTGCATTTTTCAAAGCAGGTGAAACTAAAATTGAACTGCTTGAAACTACTGATCCTCAAGGCGCTATCGGAAAGTTTATCGAAAAACATGGAGAAGGAATTCATCATATTGCCTTTGCCGTTGATGATGTCGATCTTTCATTAAAAGAAATAGAATCTAAAGGAATAAAATTGATCGATAAAAAACCACGCCCGGGCGCGGAAAGTTTTGATATTGCATTTCTTCATCCCAAATCAACTCTTGGCGTTCTAACTGAGCTATGCCAAAAAAAATCTAAAGGTAAATAAATTAAAATGAACTGGTCGGAGTTTATTAAAAATAAAAAATTATTTATCGAATTTATTCTTTCGGCTATACTTCTTGTTTTTGTATTAGCCTTCATGTCAAATTTTCTTGAATTTGTCGAACATCGGCAAGGCGTCGTTTTACTCGATCCGCTACTTAAAACTTTTCAACCTGTAAATTTAACCTGGCTTATCTTCACCCTAATTTATCTCTCTTTGATTATTACGATAGCCCTTATCGTTAAACATCCGCAAAAGTTATTATTTACAATTCAGTCTTACTCCCTTATGCTAGTGTTTCGAATAATTGCAATGTTCCTTCTGCCGCTAAACCCTCCAGCACGAATGATTTTGTTAAATGATCCATTTATACAATTTTTCGGAAGCGGCAGGATTCTAACAAAGGATTTGTTTTTTTCGGGGCATACCGCTACTCTTTTCTTTTTTTTCCTTATTGCCGATAATAAACCATTTAAATAT
The DNA here is from genome assembly GCA_021793635.1 of Bacteroidota bacterium. The sequence continues at coordinate 8,672 of JAJYSI010000022.1, read as the reverse complement.
ATGCTGCTTGCCTTTACGATTATTGTTGCAGCCGCTGTTCTTTTACAGCATGTTCATTATTCCATAGACGTTTTTGCCGCCCCATTCTTTTCTTATTCGGCATACCGCTTAATTAAAATAAAGAACAATAGACAATAATTTTATAAAACCTTTTCGAAAATAGATTAATGGAAGAATTGATTAACATTAAAGAAGTTTCTAAATTAATTTCCGGGACCTTAAAAAGAAGTGGTTTTGAACTTGAAATTTCAGGCGAAAACCTCAAAACGCTTAATGAATTCAGAATTTACCTTACAAAAAAACTTTCCAAAATGTTAGATGATGACTACAATGGAGTCATTAATTTATTATACCGCATAGATATAAATGAGGAAGAATTGTCTAAATTATTTTCATCGTCAAGCAAAGATTTTATACCAGCTGCTTTAGCAGACCTGATAATCAACCGCCAAATCGAAAAAATAAAATGGAGATTAAAAATTAAAAACGGCGAGATCTAATCGCACTTTAAGTTATCAAAGACGATTTTGCCTCTCCAAAAATATCACCAAAATTTATTATGATTGAAAATTACCTAACTAATAATTAAGTTAAACTACTAATTAGTAAGGCAAGTTTAATATTTGTTTTAGAACCGGAGAAATGTCTATGGGATTATTTAAAAATAAAGAATTAGAACAATTGCGCGACGAGAATGAAGAGTTGAAAACCCAGCTCCATTTTATAGCCGAAAAACAGGAAAATGCAAGATATCTTGAAGAGCTTTTGAAAAAACTTCGCAAGGAAGTTTCTCAATTAAATAATGAAAGAAATATTGTTCAAGAGAAAATTAACCTTCTCAATGCCGAAGAATATCAAAAACAGGAACAACTTGCAGAGTTCGAGCGCCGCATCGAAAGTCTCGGCGATATGAAGGATGAACTTCAGAATACAATTCTTTCTTATTCCGGTAAGGTTGAAGGCTTGGAAAACCTATTAAATAACGAACAGCGAATCGAAGACAACCGCGATATTGATGACAAATCATCCTCCGCTGAACTCGGTGCCGAAAGTGAAAAATATATTCATGAAGCAAATGAAAGAATTAAGGAATTAAACGAGCAGGAATCGGAGCTTCTGAACCTTATTGAATTAAGGAAAGAAGAGCTAAATAAAATTGAAGAAGAACAAATTATATTTTCATCAAAGCAGAATGAGGTTAATAAAAACTTAAATGAATATGAAGAAAAAATTCATTCATACAAAGAGACTAAAAGTAATCTCGAAAAAGAAATTGAGATTAAAGAATTTCAAATAAAAGAGCACTCACAAAAATTAAATTCAATTAAAAGCGAATATAATTCCACCATAAAAAATCTTGCCGAACTTCATGAAAAAGAAAAGAACATTCGCATCCGCCTTGAAAAACTCCTGGAGGAGGAAAAGGAAAAAAGCGACTTGATTAAAGAACTTGAAGAGTTTAAGCTTGAGATTGAATCCAAGCAGGGACTTGTAGAAGAGATGGAGGAAAAGTTTAAAAAGCTTTCGGAGGAAAGCAGGTTTAAGGAAAAAGAACTTTACGCTATCGATCAATCACTCTCTATAAAAGCAACGCGGCTTTCAAAATTAAATTTGGAAATCCTTTCGCTTGAGAAGAAATCTGTGGAATTAAAAGAGGAAACGAAAAAGTATGAAGATTTAAAAAGTGATATTCAACAAAAATTTTCACAGGAAAAGGAAATAATAGACAAGCTCTCCGGTCAAAAGATTAAATTGCATGAATTAGTACCTCTGCTTGAAAAAAGAAAAAAGGAAATCGAACAAAGTAACTTTGAGCTTGAAGAACGATTTACTAAGATGTTTCAGAAATTTAACTCTGAGATGAACGAGATAAATAAAAAAAGAAATGTCCTTGAGCAAATTGTCTTAAAAAAAGAAAAAGATATTGACGAAAAAGATCTGATGTTGTTTGAAAAGATTGCCGCGCTTGAAGAAAGTGAAAAAATATTAAACATGCGCCAGGCGGAAGCTGAATCGCTCTCTGAAATTGTTAAGAAAATTGAAGAACAAAGAGAGAATGCAAAAAATGAACTGTTGAAGCTGGAGGAAGAATCACTTGAAAAGAAAAGCTTCAACTCCGATTTGCGTTTTGAATCCGAACTTCTTTTAAAGAAAAAAATTGTCCTTGAAAAAAGTTTGCAGGAGCTTTTAAATATCTTTAAAGACAGCTTTTCAAAAATGGAAGAAAAAAAGAATAAGCAGTTTTATGAGATGAAGGAGTACGAAGAGAAACTTCAAAGCTACAGGGAGCAAATAACAGAAACTTTGAAAGAGCTTGAACAACTTCAGATAAGTATAGGCGCTGTTAAAGTTGAGCATGAAGAATATAAAGGCAGCATTTCTAAAATGGTCAGTATGAAAAAAAGGTTGTATGAAGAAATACTCAAACAACAATCAATTTTGCAAAAATACCAGAAAGTAAGAGAAAAATTGAAGGTTGAGCAGTCTCTCGAAAACAATAAGAAGATCGGTGGACCGTATCAAGGAGAAGAATCGAGAGTAGGCGAAGTAAAAGGAATTGATCAGAAAAAGGCGAATATTTTTAAGTTGTAAACAAATCACCTGGGGAAATATTTTAATTTAATTTCCAATAATTATTTAAATAGACAAGCAAATTATGTTATCAATAATCAATAAATTCATTCAAACTGCAATCTTCTTTTTTTTTATTGCCTTCATATTAAGCAATGCGTTTCTTAAAACTTATGCTCAGCCCAAATCTTATGTTAAGCACCCGGCATGGAGCTATAACCAAACGATCTACGAAGTAAATTTGCGCCAATATTCTGAAAGCGGGAGCTTTGCAGATTTTGCCAAGCATCTTCCCGAATTGAAAAAGATGGGAGCCGGTATCCTTTGGTTTATGCCTATAAATCCTATCGGTGAAAAAAACCGCAAAGGTAAACTCGGCAGCTATTATTCTGTACAAAATTATGAAACAGTAAATCCTGAATTCGGAACTTTGAAAGAATTTAAGTCTCTTGTAGCAAAAATTCATAAAATGGGAATGTATGTAATTCTCGATTGGGTTGCCGATCATACTTCATGGGATAATGTTTGGACGAAGGAACACCCCGGTTTTTACAAAAAAGATTCTGCAGGAAATTTTATACCCCCTGTTAAAGATTGGACTGATGTTATTGCTCTTGATTATTCGAATAAAAAGCTTTGGACTGCAATGATCAAGGCAATGGAATTTTGGGTGAAGGATTGCAATATTGACGGCTTCCGATGCGACGTAGCAGATATGGTTCCCACTCCTTTCTGGGATGAAGCCCGGGCTCAATTAGAAAAAATAAAACCAATATTTATGCTTGCCGAAGCAGAAAAGCCTCAGCTGCAGGTAAAAGCATTCGATATGACTTACTCGTGGACACTTTATGATTTGATGCATGAAATTTATATAGGGAAAAAGAATGCCCGTGACGTGATAAAGTTTTTTGATAACGAACAAAAAAAATTTCCGGAAAATTCTTTTAGAATGAGATTCACTTCAAATCACGATGAGAATAGCTGGAACGGAACCGAGTTTGAAAAATTCGGAGATGCAGCAAAAACATTTGCCGCTTTTACCGTGGTAATTCCCGGGATGCCGCTATGTTATAATGGACAAGAAATCGGAATGCACAAACGCTTAAAATTTTTTGAGAAAGATCCGATTAATTGGAAACCGTCTCCTTATCGTGAATTTTATACAAAGCTTTTCAATTTAAGATTGAAGGACAAAGCGTTGCTTGCAGGCGATGAAGGAGGAAAGGTTCAGCTTGTTTCATCTCCTGATGATAAATCCGTTTATTCGTTCGTTAGAGAAAGAGACGGCGACAAGGTCCTTGCCGTGTTTAATTTATCCGGTAAAACGGTTAGCAGAAATATTAACAGTAAGTTGATTGAGGGAAGCTATACAAACTTGTTTACAGGAAAAAAAGTTTTTTTTGACAATTCACAAAAGTTTGAATTAAAGCCTTGGGAGTACAAGATTTATTTTAAGTTTGCAAAATAGAGCATTTGTGAAGGTTTATTAAAATTTTTGTTACCTAAAATATAATGATTTCAGAAGATCGTAAGTATTAAATCACAATAGAAAAGTCTTACTGACTCATCATACTCAGAAACAGCCCTTCGGAACATTGGAATAATGAAAGGTACCGCTCAATTCCATTATTCCACTACTCCAATTTTCCAAGAGTTGCGTAACATCAGTTACTAAATTCTTTTGTTTTTAATATATTTAAACATTTAGAATATCAATTTTTTTAGATGGAGAATAGAATGCCCGATAATAATCAACAATTGGAACAACTTGCAATAAACACAATAAGATTTCTTTCCGTGGATGGAGTGCAAAAAGCAAACTCAGGTCATCCCGGGATGCCGATGGGATGCGCTCCGATTGGATACACGCTTTATGCAAAATATATGAGACACAACCCTGCTAACCCCAAATGGTTAAATAGAGATAGATTTATTTTGTCTGCAGGGCATGGAAGTATGCTTCTTTATTCTCTTCTCCATTTGTGCGGATATGATCTGCCGCTCGAACAGCTAAAGCAATTTAGACAATGGGGAAGTATTACTCCCGGTCATCCCGAATACGGACTTACACCCGGCGTGGAAACTACAACCGGTCCGCTTGGACAAGGATTTGCTAACGCGGTAGGAATGGCAATTGCTCAAGCACATCTTGGGTCTTTATTTAACAAGGAAGACATAAAAATTCTCGATCATTTTATTTATGGAATTTGCAGCGACGGTGAAATGATGGAGGGAATATCACACGAGGCGGCTTCTTTAGCCGGTCATCTTAAACTTGGAAAGATTATCTTCTTTTATGATGATAATAAAATTACTATCGACGGCCCAACTTCTCTTGCTTTTTCTGAAGATGTAGGCAAACGTTTTGAAGCATACAATTGGCATGTCCAGCATGTTGAAGATGTAAATGATTTATCTACGCTTGAAGCAGCGCTAAAGAATGCACAATCGGAAACATCGAAACCTTCTTTAATTATTACGAGAACTCATATTGGATTCGGAAGCCCGAACAAACATGATTCTGCCTCTTCCCATGGCTCTCCGCTCGGCGTTGAAGAAGTAAAACTTACCAAAAAGAATCTTGGCTGGCCCGAAGAACCAAATTTTTTAATTCCTGATGAAGTTGCAAATTATTTTAAGACTGTTAAAGAAAAAGGAATTCTGCTTGAAAAGGAATGGAACGATTTATTCAACCGGTATGAAAAGAAATATCCTGATGATGCAAGGTATTTCAAGAAAATTATGAGCGGAGATTTCGGTGAAGAATGGAAAACGAAACTGCCGGTTTTCCCGGACGAAGGAAAGAAAATTGCAACCCGCACTTCTTCGGGAAAAGTATTAAACACTATCGCACCCTACCTTACAACGCTAATCGGAGGATCGGCTGATCTTCATCCTTCGACTGATACTTTCTTAAAAGAATTCGGAAGCTTTAGCGCGGATAACTATAGAGCACGTACAATTCATTACGGTATCCGCGAACATGCTATGGGTGCAATCTTAAACGGTATGGCAGTTTACGGCGGAGTAATTCCGTTCGGCGCTACATTCTTTATTTTCTCCGACTATCTTCGACCGGTAATAAGGCTTGCATCTATATCAAAAATAAAACCGATTTATGTTTTTACTCATGACAGTATTGGCGTTGGCGAAGACGGCCCAACTCATGAACCTATAGAACAAACTGCTTCGCTTCGCGCAATTCCTAAAGTTATTGTAATTCGTCCTGCTGATGCAAATGAATCTGCTTACGCATGGCGCTATGCAATCGAACATAAGGGAAGCCCTGTTGCAATTCTTTTAACACGCCAAGGCTTACCTGTGCTTGATCAAAATAAATATCCCTCTGCAGAGGGACTTTTACGCGGAGCTTATGTTTTATTAGATTGTGCCGGAGCGCCTGAAGTAATTCTAATGGCTTCAGGTTCCGAAGTTTCTATTTCCTTGCAAGCTGCGGATAAATTAAAAGCAGAAGGAATAAAAGTTCGCGTGGTTAGCTTCCCAAGCTGGGAATTATTTGAGCAGCAACCCGAAGAATATAAAGAAAACGTTCTACCTTCAAATGTAAAGGCAAGAGTTTCCGTCGAAGCCGGTATAAAAATGGGATGGGAAAAATATGTCGGTGACCTTGGAGAATGCATCAGTGTGGAAAAATTTGGCGCCTCCGCCCCTGTTGAAGTGGTTATGGAAAAATATGGATTTACCCCCGAGCATGTTTATGAAATCTCTAAAAAGGTTCATGCAAAAATAAGGAAGTGAAATTATCTTAAATATTTAGGAGCAAAATTATGAAGAATATTTTTATCCGACTTTCGATTATTAATTAAAAGAAATTCACTGCCCAATCCTTTGTGCCTTTGGCGATAGCGATAAAGTATTTCCACCTAAAGTTGTAAATGATTTTGAGAAGCAAGCAAAAGAAAATTCCCTAAAAACCACGGTGAAATTTTATCCCGGTGGTCAACATGCTTTTATGAATCCTTATAACAAGACCGGATATAACAGATCTGATGCTGAAAAAGCGTGGAATGATATTTATTCTTTTCTCAATAAAAATCTTTTAAGATAAAATATTTCCCATGAAATAAAATTATAGGAAGCGGCTCTTCAACAAAGTCGTTTTTTATTTCGTGTAATCATTCCTATTTTTTGTTACTAAAAAAATGAGGTTAAAAATGAGATTTGAACGCGCTGCCGGAATATTACTCCACCCAACTTCTTTACCAGGGAAATATGGAATCGGAGATTTAGGAAATGAAGCATATAATTTCGTTAATTTTTTAGAAGCAGCGGGACAAAAGCTATGGCAAGTCTTCCCGCTTGGACCTACGGGTTACGGGGACTCGCCTTATCAATGCTTTTCGGCATTTGCAGGAAATCCGATTTTAGTCAGCCCGGAGAAGCTTTCTGAAGCCGGCTTTCTTGAGGAACATGACATTGAAAATATTCCTTATCAAAACAAACACCAAATAGATTACGGCGATGTAATCAATTATAAAAGATTCATTTTGAAGAAGGCGTTTGAATCGTTTAAGAAAAACCCTAACGGTCAAGAAAATGAGTTTAATATCTTTTGTGAGTCCAACTCCGAATGGCTTGAAGATTTTTCTTTATTCATGGCAGCTAAAGATTTTCACGGGGGACGGATATGGACAAGCTGGGATAAGGGCTTGGTTAAACGCGATGCCCGCTCTCTTAATTTATGGAAAGAAAAATTAGCTGACGATATTCTATACCACAAATTTGTACAGTTCAATTTTTTCAGACAGTGGCTTAGCTTAAAAGAATACGCGAATGAAAAAGGTATAAAAATTATCGGCGACATGCCGATCTTTATTGCATATGACAGTGCCGATCTTTGGGCAAATAGAAATCTTTTTACCATTGATGAAAACGGTAACCTTGAAACTGTCGCTGGTGTTCCGCCTGATTATTTTAGTGCAACAGGACAGCTTTGGGGAAACCCGCTTTACCGTTGGAACGAAATGAAAAAAGATGATTTCCTCTGGTGGCGCAATAGAATGAAAAGCCTTTTAACATTAGTCGATATTGTTCGCATCGATCACTTCCGGGGCTTCGAGGCTTACTGGGAAATTCCCGGCGATGCACTTACAGCAGAAACCGGAAAGTGGGTCAAAGCTCCAGGGGAAAGGTTCTTTAGCACTCTAAATAAATATTTGGGTGAACTTCCTATCATTGCCGAAGACCTTGGTGTCATAACGGACGCGGTTGTTGCTTTAAGAGATAAATTCGATTTCCCCGGTATTAAAATCCTCCAGTTTGCTTTTGGTACTGATATGGAAAGGAAATTCCTTCCTCATAATTTTAATTCTAATTGTGTGGTTCATACCGGCTCGCATGATAATGATACTACTCGTGCCTATTTTGAAAAAGCAAGGAATGAAGAGAACGATATTTATTCTCACACACAGAAATATTTGAACTACTACGGAGACGATATTACTTTTCATTTAATAAGGCTTGCGTATGCTTCGGTTGCCGATATGGCCATCATTCCAATGCAAGATATCCTTAACCTTGGAGGCAATGCAAGAATGAATTTCCCCGGTACGCTTGGTGGCAACTGGACGTGGCGCTTTTCCTGGGATCAAATACCGTCAAACTTAGCCCATACTTACAAAGAAATGGCTAAGCTTTTCGATAGACCGCTAAAGAAAAAACTGGTCTCCTGATTTTATGTTCGGGAAAAACAATATAAGAAATACTGCTGCAGTAATACTTATTGCTTTCGTAAGCGGGTTATATTTTTTTAAGTATTCTGCTATTTATCTAAAATATCCTGTATTGTTAACCGGTTTATATTTGATAATCTTTTTCGCCGTATTGTTTTTTCTTAACAGGCTGAATGACAAAAGATTTGTTTTCCTCAATCAGAAATTTGTTATAGTATTTTCAAGCTTATTGGTATTCATTTCTTTTCTATGGATTACATTTATTCCCCGCTTTGGAGAAGTCGGAAGGCTTCCGGCAATAGAGGATTGGATTAAAAGATTTTTTAACGGAAGTTTTCCCTACAACTCACCTTTTACCCCATCGGGATTTCCTGTTTTGTTTTTTTTGTCAATCCCATTTTACCTTCT
>JAJYSI010000021.1 GCA_021793635.1 Bacteroidota bacterium | reverse complement strand
ATAAATTTAAACGACCCGACACCGTTGTATGAGCAAATAGAAAAGGATATAAAAAAGAAAATAAACGAAGGATCCTTATTGCCAGGCAGTTTAATCGGCTCTCAAAACGAACTTAGCAGGGAATACGAAGTCAGTGCAATTACAGTTAAGAAAGCACTTTCGGATTTAGTAAATGAAGGAATTCTTTTTACGAGAATCGGTAAGGGAACTTATGTTGCGGAAAGGCAAAAGAAGAAGCTTGACTTATCCAAACATAAAACAATCGGTTTAGTTTTGCAGGACATCAATCATCCTTTCTTCTCCATGATTGTTCACAGCGTTGAAGACCGTGCTTATGAACTCGGATACAATTTGCTGCTGACAAGTTCTTCAAATAAAATTGAAAAAGAAGAAAGCCAAATTAATCATTTTGCAGAGTTAGGCGTCGACGGATTAATTATAGCCTCCTTATCTCTTCAATATAAAGCCACTGAATATATTCAAAAGCTTCATAATGAAAATTTTCCGTATATAATGGTTTCATATATTCATGATCCGGACTATTGGTATGTCGGTTCTGACAATGAGCTCGGCGGTTACCTTGCAACCGAACACTTGATAAAAACCGGCTGCAAATCAATCGGCTACTTGCATGTCGGTAAGGGAAATCTTTTAAGTGAAATAAGAAAGAACGGCTACTACCGCGCGCTTACAGATTATGATGTCCCGTTTGATTCCAGATTGATTTATTATCTTGGTAAAGAACAACATGAAATTGGTCTGGATAGATTTCAACTTGGATATAAATTCGGAAAAGAATTTAAGAGTCTGGAGAAAAAGCCTGATGCATTATTTATGTACAGCGATTTGACTGCGCTTGGTTTTGAGCAGGCTGCAATTGAAGAAGGAATTCAGATTCCGGATGATATTGCAATAGTAGGATTTGACGACATTCAAGTTGCAAGATTTTCGTCGGTTCCTCTTACTACGGTTCATCAGCCGGCAGATGTAATTGGAAGGATGGCTGTAGATATTATTCAGAAGAGGATTGATGGAAGCGATATCGGAAATCGAACAATCTTAAAGCCGACTCTCGTTGTAAGGGAATCATGCGGTGCAAAAAAGAAAGCCATGTCTGGTACGGTAATCAATAATTAAAATGATTACAATGCCGGCTTTTCAAATAGAAATTAGAAAAAATATTTTAATAAAATGGGCAGCGAATGCTTTATCCGGTACAAAATAATTTTAGAAGTTTAATAGATCTTTCCGGACTCTGGAAAGTTAAAGTCGATCCTCAAAAAATCGGAGAGAAAGAGAAGTGGTATTTAGGCTTCGATTCTGAAACCGAGATAGCAGTGCCGGGAAGCTGGAATGAGCAGCTTGAAGAACAAGGCTTGCTGCATTATATCGGCTCTGTTTGGTATTCCAAAAAAGTTTTTATTCCAAAGAGTTTTAGGTATAAAAGAACCTGGCTGCGGATCGGCAGTGCGGATTATAACTCTAAGGTATGGATTAATGGTAAGTATCTCGGTGAAAATAATTCAGGCTTTCTTCCTTTCGAGTTCGAGATAACGAACAACCTAGAGTACGGTGTAGAATCCGAAGTCATTATTCTAGTAAACAACGAGCTTGATTACGAAACAATCCCTCAGGGAATTTTTTCTGAAGATTACCAGATTGAAAAAAGGCTGCGTGAAGAAACTACGCCGCCGGCAAGATTTGATTTTACTCCTAACGGCGGAATTCATAGACCGGTGCATATTACAAACACTCCGGTAAAATTTATTAAGCGTTTAAAGGTTGATTCAAAGATACTCGGGAAGGACAGCGGGCTTATCAACCTGCATATTGAAACTGAAGGGATGAATGACGGTCTTATTAAAATTGAAATAAACGGCGGAAGAAATCACGAGAAATTTTTTGGAGATATCAAGTTCAGCAGTTCGCTAATTAAATTTGAGATCAAGGATTGCCGTTTGTGGTCGCCTTCGGATCCATTTCTTTATAACTTGAATATTCAACTGATGGATAAGAATGAGGTAGTTGATGAATATACAATTCCGGTTGGCATCCGGGATGTAAAAATATCAGGGAATAAATTGCTCATTAACAATGAAGAAATTTATCTTAAGGGTTTTGGCAAGCATGAAGACTATTCCGTAATAGGCAAGGGGTTGTTCCTTCCTTTAATGGTGAAGGATTTTGAACTTCTTAAATGGATCAATGCTAACTCGTTCCGTACTTCGCACTATCCTTATGCGGAAGAATTGATGTCGTATGCCGACAAAAAAGGTGTCCTGATAATTGACGAAGTACCTGCTGTTAGCCTGGACTTCCAGCATGTAAATGAGCGTACTCTGAAGAATCATAAGGAATTTATTAAAAGATTAATTGATCGAGACTATAACCATCCGAGTGTAATAATGTGGGCGCTCGGCAATGAGCCAAACCTGGTCGGCGATGAAAAATATTATAACGGTTCCGGCAGAACTTACTGGAAAGAAATTTTTAATTATGCACGTGAGCATGACAAATCAAGACCGTTAACCGTTCCAAACTGTACTCGTGCCGGAATTGAAGATCCCGTATTTGAGTTCTGCGATGTGTTATCTCTTAATCGTTATTACGGCTGGTACGAGCATCCGGGACAGCTTGATTATGCCATTAAAAAGTTATCCGATGAGATGGATGAAATTTTTAAAAGATATAAAAAACCGGTACTTTTTACTGAGTTCGGTGCCGATACCATACCTGGATTTCATTCAACATCTATGCAGATGTTTACGGAAGAATTCCAAACGACATTGATTGAAAAGTACATCGAGCTAATTAGATCGAAAGATTATACAATCGGCGAACAAGTTTGGAACTTTGCCGACTTCAGAACGCCGCAGCATTTTAGACGAGTCGTTCTTAACATGAAGGGCGTTTTTACCCGCGAGAGAACTCCGAAGAATGCTGCATTTAAGTTAAGAGAAATTTGGAAAGATACCGGAGCTAAAAAAAATTCATCCAGCGGTGAAGCTAAATGATTCCCCGGTAAATTTCTGAAAGGTTTAATGAAGAAAAATTTTTATGGCAATTTAAACTTGGCTGAAAGGGAAACAACTTGATACTCGGTATATCATATCTTGATTTGCTAGTCATTCTTCTCTATGTAGCTGTAATAATTTTTTTAGGAATCAGGACAAAGCGCAGGGTAAAGACTGCCGGCGATTATTTTATGGCAGGCAGGCGCGGCGGCAAGCTTGCAATGATAGCAAACGCTTTCGGTGCAGGCACGCATACAGACCAGGCAATCGGTGTTGCAGGTGCATCATATACTGTTGGTTTGGCAGGCATCTGGTATCAATGGATGTATCTCTTCATTACGCCGTTCTTCTGGCTAATTGCACCAATTTACAGACGTGTTAGATACATAACCACTGTAGATTTTTTTGAAGAGCGTTTCGGTTCCAAAATCGGCGTGGCTTATTCCATAATGGGTTTGCTTTATTTTATGACCGATCTCGGTTTAATTCTTAAAGGTACAGGAACCGCAATCGAAGCAGTTACACACGGCGCCGTCTCTTCACAGGTAATTATTATTGCAATTACAATTTTCTTTTTAAGCTACAGCGTACTTGGCGGACTTGTCTCGGCACTCTCGATTAATTTGATTCAAGGTTTTTTTATTTTGGTGCTTTCATTCCTTCTTATTCCATTTGCTTTACATGCCGGCGGAGGAATTACGGCAATCAAAGCAAAACTCCCCGAGTTTATGTTCAGCTTTGTTGCGCCGAATGAAGTGACTTTGTTTTTTATTATCGTGGTAGTTATTAACGGTCTGGTTGGAATTGTTGTACAGCCGCACCACATGGCAATCGGAGGTTCAGGTAAATCTGAGAAGAGCTGCAGATCCGGATGGACTTACGGAACATTCACAAAAAGAATTGTCACTTTGGGCTGGGCATTTGTCGGAGTATTTGCTGCCGCATTATTCCCGGGACTAACACACGCAAACCGCGAGAATGCTTTCGGGATTATGGTTGCCAATCTTTTGCCGCATGGATTAATCGGTTTGATGATTGCATCGATGGTTGCCGCAGTTCTGGCAGTCTGCCATAATTATATGGTCGGCGGTTCAGCAATCATTACAAGAAATTTTTACAAGAAATTTTTTGTTAAGAAGGATGAAAAAATAAATGAACTTAAGATCGCACGCTGGTCGGCGATTATTTTAGTTATCGGAGGAGTTTCTATCGCATTAACGATTCCAAGTGTTATTCAAGGGTTAACTTATACATGGTTCTTTACCGGCTTCTTCGGAATCGGATTTTGGATGGCGGTAATCTGGCGGAAGACAAACCGCTACGGATTTTGGGCAACAATAATAATTACGACTTTAATAACTCTATATACCGGTCCGTATTTTTCATTTGGATTGGGATGGTCCACAGCATATCAAATAACTGCTTATCTTCCGGTTGGATTTCTGACAATAATTTTTGTCAGTCTTTTTACAAAAAGTGAACCCGAAGAAAATTTAAACCGGTTTTATTCTCTGCTTCATACTCCCGTAGGAGAAGAACATAAATTGAGAGAAGCCGGAATTGATATTATGCTTGAAGGAGATTCTAATCCGGCTTCTGCTGAAGGTGAATCTCTTGAGGAGAACGGGCAAAGCCTTCTGCTTGTGGATTTACTTTCGCTTCACAAAAAATTTTCTTTTAAGAGATACCGTGAAGATATTGCAGGCTTCGGGTGGGCGATGCTTTTTGTTATCGGAATTTTTATCATAGGACTGCTTGCAGCAAAGATTGGCTGATTGGAAATTAAAAAGGAGTAAATAAATGAAAATTATTTATGCTTCAACGCTCAGAGTTTTTTTATATGGAGTAATAATATTTTTATCAACTCCGAAGTTTCTATCTGCAGGAAATAGTGATTCATTAAAAACAGAAATTCTAAAAGCTATTGATGAATGTGCCGGATATTCTTGCAATGTCCTGTTGGATGAAGATGGGAAATCCCGCTGCGATTATGATATAGTAGAAGGCAAGTGGCATCCCTATGAACCTGCATGGCATACCGGGCAGATTATAAATTCACTGGTAGAAGCTTATAAAATAACTAAGAATGAAAAATATCTTTCCGCTGCTGAGAAAGCAGGCGATTGGTGGTGCAGTCTTCAAATTAAAAATAATCCAAAGCTGAATGGAATGTTGAATGCTGTGCATGGGGATTTCGTTGGAGATTATATCATCTTTGCCACGGTTACGGACGGCACTCCCGGTTTGTTTAATCTCTACCGTGCAACGGGGATTAAAAAATATGCAGAAGTTCCTACCCAAGCCGGTGAATGGATGTTGAAGAATATGTTTGTACCTGAGGAAGGTGTTTTTTATGATGCTGTGAATCCAAAAACTGGTGAGGTAATGAAAGCGAATTCACCCTTTTGGCAGGGAAGAAAAAATCAAACTTTATTCGATGTTGCCCGCCCGAATAATGAAGGATATCTTTTTAAAGATATGTACGAATTTACCGGCGATGAAAAATATAAAAAGGTATTTATCGATTTATGTGAAAGCCTTGTACAAAAACAGGGCAAGGAAGGTTTATGGATGCGCTTTACTCCGAACAACGAGAAAGAAGGTTACATTCATCCGCGATTCAACTTGTGGTATGCGGAATCTTTAATGGAAGGATACGACTTAACAAAGGATAAACTCTATCTTGATGCTGCATTAAAAACACTAAAAACATTTCAAAAAATTCAGAGACCGGACGGTACAATTTTTTATAAGAATTATTTAAATGGAAAATATAAAGATAATTCCATTACCGGTTCGGCAGTTGCTTTTGCGGCAATGCTGTGGATTAGAGCCGTTGATTACGGAGTTGGCGAAGAGTTTAAACCAAGCATAGAAAAATCCTTTAAATGGATTATTAAAAACATGTATGCTGTTGATAACCCGGATAAAAACATTGCTGGCGCAGTAATAGATACCCGCTTAAAAATTTCCGACGGCAAAGTGAAATTTATCCAAAGAGATGTCGGAACATCTTTCGGATTAAGATTCCTTGCCGCTTATTATCATTATAAATTCGATCGGAAATAATTTAATGATAGAAAGATTTATCCGCCTGTTACTTTTGGTTTCAGTCTTCATTTTAAGTTTGACTGCAGGCAGCAGTCTTGCACAACCAAAAAACTTATTTGTATCTCCGTATGGAAATAATTCTAACAGCGGATTGAGCATCAGCAAGCCGCTGAATTCTATTAACGCTGCAATTGCTCTTTCATCAGCGGGCGATACAATTTACATTCTGCCGGGAACATACAAAGAGATAATCAGGTTCAATAACAAAAACGGTTTGCCGGAAAAATCAATTTGTTTGTGCGGATATTCCGGCAAAGCTGAAAATTATCCTGTAATAGACGGCGGTCTTGAGAAGCCGTCTAATGATGCTCAGAATGATTGGATGCATATAAAAAATTCAAGCTGGGTTGAAGTTTCAAAATTAAAATTTGTAAACGGATGGACATACCCGATAAAAGTTGAAAACTCATCTTACTTAACTTTCAGAAAATGTAATTTTTATGGGGGCAGAAGAGTTATAAATGCAGACGGAATTTTTACTCACCACATTTTAGTTGAAAAATGTTTTTGGAACCAGGGCGGAGATTATCTTTGGAGAGTTGAAAAAGATTCTGCCGGAGTTGAAGCGTGGCTCTCAATGCATCACGTTAACATGGCATATTACAACGGCTCGCTTATAGATTTTCATAAGACCGGTGGGTCGATAGTAATTAGAGACAACACGATTATAGATGCATATAATGCCATCCGCTTCAGAGGCGTTAAAGGGTACGATTCCAATGTTGAAATTTACAATAATAAAATCTCCAACATCCGCGACAACGATTTTGAACCGGAGTATTACACTTACAATCTTCATATCTACCACAATTTTTCGCACAACGTACACCGGACTTTATCGATAGACAATGTTGAAGGCGGAGAAATTTTTTATTATGGAAATGTTGTTACAACGGATAGAGACGAGTGGGTGAAAAAAATATGTCTAAGCTTTTGGAAAGTTTATGAAAAGGAACGCAAAAGGAGCCTACCGGTTTATGCATTCAACAACAGCTTTTACTGTGTCGGCGATGCATTCAGAACCGAGCAGGAGCTTCGGGATTTTAAGCATTACAATAATGCCTATTTTTTTTCAGAGGATAAAGGCTGGCTGTTAGATAGCTGGTTCCCGTCAGATGATTTCGATTATGATTGTTCAAACAAGCCATGGTCTGAAAACATAATTAAAAACAAATTGGAAGCGCATGGAAAAATTTGCGACGTAAGGTTTATAGATCCGGAAAAATTGGATTTGAGATTGCAGGCAGAAAGTCCGGCAATTGATGCTGGGAAAATTATGTCGTTCAAAGAATTTGATTGGTCACAATCATACGAAGGCAAAGCGCCGGATGTTGGTGCTTACGAAAACGGAAAATTAGTTGAGGGACCGCCGTTTAGATTTTTGCTGCCTCCTGGCGGTAAAGTTGAATACAAAGAAAAGCCGCGCATTGTAAGATATAGTATTGATGGGAATAAGTTGATAATTTATTTTTCAGATCAGATTGATAAATCATCCGTAGCAAAGGAAGGTATTAATATTTTTTCTGCTGACAAAAAGTTGCCGATAACTTTCGTGTCATTTTCCGGAAATAACTATGAGATGATAATTGAAACAGGTGCAAAATTTTCCGGAGAAAATATTTCTCTTTCCTTCAACAAGATGCCGCAGGGAATGAACGGAGAAACAGCCACGTATTGGGCATCTGCTATTAAGATTAAAAAGTAAAAAGTTATGAAAAGTATATTTTACTTTTTCTTGCTTGCCGGAAGTTTACTTGCTCAAAATTCTAATCCTCTTCAAGTTGTAAGAAAAATTGCGGATAGAGTAATCAAAGAAACTAATTTCAATTTAATAACAATAGAACAAAAACCGGTTTTGGGGTTGCAGGTAATTGATTTTAATAAAGTATTTGATAAGAAAAAAGAAAAAGTTGGATACGCTTTTTCAAAATTATCTTCTAAAGAAAATTCAGAATTAAAATTTGGTATCAGCTATTCATCACCATTGAAAATATGGATTAACGACTCACTCGTTTTTCAAGATATCCATTGGAAAGAATTTCATTTCAAAGAGATTGCATATTCAATATTTACATTTCAAGACACCTTTAAAGTAAATCTTAAAAAAGGGATAAATAGAATTGTTATCGAGTCATCTTTAAAAGGCAGTCCGGTAATTTATCTTCGTGAAATTGTTGGTGCAGAAGAAAATCCAACCGCAAAATTTTTACCGGTATTGAATGCGCCGAAATTGACCTGGCAATGGTGTTTTATGAGCCAGGAAAACATTAGAGCTAGCAAAAACGATTATCCTTCAAAATCATTTTTAAAAAAGCTGTTTGCAGCAAATGAAAATCTGAAAAACTCATCGATGTTTCTTAAGCCGGCTGAGTTAAAGAAATTGGCAGTCGATTCCCAAAGCACATTTCCTAAAGAATCTTTTGCAGATTGGACTTATCCAAACGGTGCCTTAATGATGACGATTTTAAAATTGTGGAAAGCAACCGGCGATGAAAAATATCATCGGTATGTTGAAAAGTACTGTTCGTTCATTCAAGAAAATATTACGTTATTTCGAAAACAATATTTTGATGATCACGATTTACGCGGAAGTTATTATCGCATCTTCAGAAAGGGTATGCTTGATGATGCCGGTGCACCGCCGCTTCCGTTTGCTGAAATAAGTCTGCAGGACAAAACACATGATTACGATTCTTTGCTTTTTGCAATGGCAGATTATGTTATGAATAAACAATCGCGTTTGCCCGATGGAACACTTTGCAGACCAGAACCGGAAGTATGGACAATCTGGGCTGATGATTTATTTATGTCTGCTCCATTGCTGGTTCGATTGGGTGTGTTGACCAATCAAGAAAAATATTTTAATGAGGCGGCAAAGCAAATAATTAATTTCAACAAATATCTTTTTGATCCAAATAAAAAATTATATAAGCATGGATGGTTCAGCACGACAAATAAAAAATCAAAAATATTTTGGGGAAGAGCAAACGGCTGGATTATCTGGGCTGAGTTGGAGACCTTAAAATATATTTCGGCGAATAATCCTTCTTACACTAAAATTAAGAAGATATTAAAAGAACATCTTGAAGGCATCTTACAATACCAGGACGAATCAGGTTTGTGGCATCAAATTCTTAACGACAAAAGTTCTTTTGAAGAGACCTCGTGCACTGCAATGTGTATTGCCGGACTTTCTTTCGGAATAGAGGATGGTTTAATCGACAAAAAATATTCGGCAAATGTATTTAACGCGTGGAACGGATTGCAGAAAAATATCAGCGGTGATGGAATTGTAAAAGATATTTGCTGCGGAACAGGAATCGGAATGAACGCCGAGTTTTATAAATCGCGTGAAAGATTTGACAACGACCCGCGCGGTTTAGGCGCTGTAATCAATGCCGGAATTGCAGTTGCCGGACTGGAGGAGTATTTAGATGGAAAGTAAAGCAATAAGAAACTTCGACGTTGAAAAGCTTAAAGTAGTTGTTGCGGAAAATAGAAACAAAATGGGAAAACTTTCTGCAAACCATGTGGCTGAATTGATAAAAGATTTATTAAGTAAGAAAAATGAAATCAGAATGATCTTTGCAGCGGCTCCTTCACAGAATGAATTTTTAGAAGAGTTGACGAAGATTAAATCGATAGATTGGTCGAGAATTGTTGCGTTGCACATGGATGAATATATGGGATTGCCGGAAGATTCGGGCGAGCTGTTTTCAAAATATTTAAACGATCATATCTTTTCAAAAGTTAATTTCAAGAAAGTTCATTTTATAAATTCTCAAGCGGAAGATCGGGATGCCGAATGCAAACGGTATGAGGCTTTATTGAAAGAATCTCCGATTGACATTGTTTGTTTAGGCATCGGCGAGAACGGGCACATTGCATTTAACGATCCGCCGGTCGCGGACTTTAATGATCCTTACTTCGTGAAGATTGTCGAGCTTGATGAAAAATGTAAAACTCAGCAGGTTAATGATGCCGGGTTCAAAACAATTGATGAGGTACCTCCAACGGCGTACAGCTTAACTGTGCCGGCGCTGATGGCAGGAAATATTTTAAATATTGTCGTTCCGGGAATAAGAAAAGCTGAAGCTGTGAAGAACAGTCTCTATTCTGGGGTATCAACCAAATGTCCGGCTACGATTCTTCGCACTCATCCCAATGCGGTTTTATACTTAGACAATGAATCGGCTTCACTTATATGAAAGAAAATACACATCTGGAATTAATATGAAACTCTTCTTTAAAATTGAAGTTGCTATGTTTGGTTTGCTTTTAACTTCAATAGTTTGCGCCCAATCAAAAGATATTTTTAATGTAAAAGATTTCGGTGCAATTGGGGACGGTGTAACTTTAAATACGGCTGCCTTACAAAGTGCAATTGATAAATGTTCTAAAACTGGCGGAACAGTTTTTTTCCCGGCTGGCAAATATTTGACAGGCTCGTTGGAGTTGAAAGACGATGTTACCTTATATCTTGACAACGGTGCGGCAATTTTAGGAAGTACAAACATTGCTGATTACCAGCCGCATCAGCCAAAAATGAAATCATACAATGACGCTTTTCTTCGCTACAGTTTATTTAATGCTGAAGGTGTAAAAAATATTTCAATTGAAGGCGAGGGGATAATTGATGGACAGGGAGGTGCATTCAAAGTCAAAACAAAAATAAAACCCGATCGTTATAAAAACCGTCCGTTCATTATTCGCTTTGTAGAGTGTAAAAATATTAAAGTGGAAAACGTAACTTTGCAGAATTCGGCAATGTGGATGCAGCAGTATTTAGCTTGCACCGGATTGAGGATCCATGGCATTAAAGTTTTTAACCACGCAAACCAGAATAATGATATGATGGATATCGACGGCTGTAAAGATGTTATTATATCTGACTGCACCGGAGATACCGATGACGACGGCATAGTTTTGAAAAGTACTTCGCCTTCAATTACGGAAAATGTTGTAATCACTAATTGCATTGTCAGCAGCCACTGCAACGCAATTAAAATGGGGACTGAATCAACCGGAGGATTTAGGAACGTTACGATTTCAAATATGGTAGTCAGACCTTCTAAAATGAAAAAAGTAATTTTCGGTTATCCCGAAGGAACGAGCGGAATTACATTGGCAACTGTCGATGGTGGAATACTTGAAGACGTAACTATTTCAAACGTTATTATTGATGGACCTCAAGTGCCTATTTGTTTACGATTGGGAAACCGCGCAAGAAAATATACGGAGAGCGCTCCAACTCCTGGAGTTGGAATATTTAAAAATGTTATTATAGATAACGTCATTGCAAAAAATGTTGGAAGCATTGGCTGTTCAATTACCGGCATACCGAATCATAAAATTGAAAACATTACTCTAAGCAATATCAAAATTATTTTTGGAGGCGGAGTAAAAAAAGAAGAATACAAAACCGAGGTTGCTGAAAAGGAGGACAATTATCCCGAAGGAACGATGTGGGGAAATCTACCGGCATATGGATTTTATATCCGGCATGCACAAGGAGTAAAGCTTGATAATGTAGATATCTCTTTCGATAGAATCGATGAACGTCCCGCAATTGTAATGGATGATGTTGACGGAATAAAGATTAGCGGATTAAATGCTGCTGTTGGCAAGAATGCATCAAGTCTGATAGGTATAAACAAAAGCAAAGATGTCTGTGTACAGAATTCTAAATCAACGGGAAGGACAAATGCCTTTGTAGCTGTCAAAGATACTAATTCGAAGAATATTTTTCTTCTTGGCAATGATTTAAGGAACTTCAATACGCCATTCATATCAAAAACTGGCGAGCAGGTAAAGCTCATATCAAATATTAATTTCTAAAGAAAAAAATCAAAAATAACTTGACAAAAATAATTTACACTCGTAAATTGCATACGTTTGCGGGAACGATTGTGAATTAATTATTCAATGCAAAAAAAATAAATGAGACATATAACAATTACAGATATAGCGAAGAAGTTAGGAATATCAGCTTCAACTGTTTCCCGTGCATTGAGCAATCACCCGGATGTAAAGGAAGCTACTAAAAAGCAGGTGCTTCAGCTTGCAAAAAAATACAATTTCAAACCGAATCCGATTGCTCAAAGCTTAAAGAATAACCGCACTACAATTGTTGGTGTAATCGTTCCAGAAATAAAGCATGATTTCTTTTCATCTGCAATAAGCGGTATTGAGGAGGTTGCATATAACCGAGGTTATACTATTATTGTCTGTCAATCTAACGAGAGTTATGAAAGAGAAGTTATTAATACAAATTCGATGGTTCAGCAAAGGGTAGCCGGAGTTATAGCTTCCATTTCCCAGAATACAACAAGCAGCGTGCACTTTAAGAATGTAATTGACCACGGAATTCCTTTGGTATTTTTTGACCGCGCCTGCGAGGATATCTCTACAGGTAAAGTTATTATTGATAACGCTAAAGGTTCTACTGAAGCAGTTATACATTTAATAAACCGGGGTTATAAACGTATTGCTCATCTAGCTGGTCCTCAGACTCTTGAAATTTGCCGCGAAAGGCTTAACGGTTATAAGGAAGCTTTACATGCCAGAGGTTTGAATTTTGAAAATGAGCTCGTCCAGTACGGCGGGTTAGATGAGATAGACGGTTATACGTCAATGGATAAACTGTTTACACAGAAAAATATTCCGGATGCAATTTTTGCCGTCAATGCAACTGTAGCTATTGGAGCTTATCAACGAATAAGAGAATCAGGATTAAAAATTCCTGCTGAAATTGGAATCGTGGGATTTTCAAATAACAAGATTATGACTCTAGTAGAGCCGCCGATGACTGCGGTAAGCCAGCCGTCATTTGAGATGGGTAAGAAGGCTGCCGAGATTTTAATAGAGGTGATTGAATCTGAAAAGAAATCCATAAATCCAAAGTCATTGATTTTGGACACGGAATTGATTGTTAGACAATCAACTTAAATCAAAATTTTCTTTTTTTTGCAAACCTTTGCAGAGATAGTATCAAAGGTTAAACACAATTAAATACTTTGTTGATCTTTCAACATAAGGATTGATTACTGAAGGAATTTATCCTTGATAAAATTTTGCAGTACTTCAATTCTGTAAAGATGATAATTTTTAATTAACTAATGTATACAATATTGTATGCTTATTTTATGTAACTCACGTGGCGAAGCTATGCCCGGCTTAGCTAAAGGGATTTGAATTTTTAAGCAGATGAACTCAATGCTCGGTGCTTTTTTATTAACGAAGATGATTAAGCATAAACTGCCGAGTAACTGAATATTTAAATAACAAAATTATGGATACTAAATTGGATATTTTAATACCTGAAAACATAACCGGTAAAGCTTTAGATGATTTAAAGAATCAATACACAATTTTAAAAGAAAATGATCTGTGGAAGGATACCGACAAATTCGCTGAAGCAGCCAAAAGTGCAAAAGCAATTTTGGTCAGGAACCAAGCTAAGGTAGATAAAAAGATTATCGATAGCGCAGATACTTTGCAAATAATTGGCAGAGCAGGCGTAGGTTATGATAATATTGATGTCGATTACGCAAGCAAGAAAGGAGTTGTTGTCTGCTATACTCCTGATGGAAATACAATCGCAACAGCTGAATTAGCAGTCGGCTTAATGATTTCTCTAGCGAGAAAAATTCCTTCTGCAGATAGATCGACTAAAGCAGGCAATTGGGACAGACAAGGTCACTTTGGTGTTGAGATTTATGGGAAGACATTAGGCATTGTCGGTTTTGGCAAGATTGGAAAAACTGTTGCCGTTCGAGCTAATGCTTTCGGCATGAAAGTAATAGCTTATGATAAATATTATAACGGTGCCGGTATGGAAGGAATAGTTAATCAGGCATCATCCCTCGATGAGCTGCTTGGACAATCGGATGTAATTACTGTTCATCTGCCTTCTACTAAAGACACGATAGGTTTATTCAATACGGAAACCTATAATAAAATAAAACCCGGAGCTTATTTAATAAACACATCGCGAGGGAATGTAATTGTTGAGGAAGATTTAATTCAGGCTTTAGAAAGCGGAAGATTAAAAGGCGTTGCTCTTGATGTCAGGCTAAAAGAGCCTCCGGAGAAATCAAAACTAAACGAGATGGATAACGTAATATTTACGCCGCACATCGGGGGATTTACGAAAGAGTCTCAAGATAAAGTAATAAATTCAATAGCTCATGATATTGAGCTGGTACTAAGTGGTCAGCCTTCCGTAAACTTTATAAATTTTGCCTCACCCAAAAGATAAATTATTGCTTCCAAAATTTAGATGGTTATAATCAATTATTTGAATTAAATACTTATATTTGCAATGAATAAAATTAGGTTAACAAATTTTTGTGAATAATTATTGAAAGGCAATCAGGGTGTCGGAAGTTTTATCGGTTAAAAAGGGAACCTCGAAAAAAGAGTATGTTTATACTCAGCTTAAACTCAGCATTATTTCTCATAGATTGAGCGCAGGGCAGCCTATAACCGAAGAAGAAATTGTAAAACAATATTCCATAAGCCGTACACCTGTTAGAGAAATTTTCAGAAAGCTTGAACATGACGGATTGGTTAAAAACATTCCGTATAGAGGCACCTACGTTTCTGATTTAAAGAGAGATGATATAGAAGAAATTCTGGATATAAGGTATGCTTTAGAGAGCTTTGCTGCAAAATCCGCAGCCAAAAAAATAACTGAAGACGATATAAAAAAATTTACAAACATAGAAGCACAGCTTTTATTAGCCGCAAAGAAAAATGACAGTGTCCTTTCCTTTGATGCCGATACAAAGCTTCATGAGCTCATCCTGGATATTGCAGGCAACGATAGAATTCATAAAATAATTACCAGTCTGCTTGGACAAATACATAGAATCCGGTTTATCTCTGGTCATATGGAAGGAAGAATTGAGACCACGGTAAATGAGCATCTTGAAATCATTAAAGCTATAATAAATAGAGAACCGGAGCTTGCTGAACGAAAGATGAAGATTCATATCAGCAATACAAGAAAACTTTTGCTGCAGCGTTCCAATATGGAAGAGCAGTTTAAAACTTTATCCAACATTCCAACAATTCAAAACTGATTAGCAGCGGGAAATTTCCCTCTAAGAACTTTTAATTCATCAAGGATATTTATTCCTTTTATCATTTTTCATTTTAAATGATCTTAATCTAAAAAAGATATTTTTGAAAAATGCATCTATTATTATTTTTTTGAAAACGACACTAGGATAATCAAATGGAAAGACTAAAAGTAGCATTGACAGGTACGTTCCGCCCGATATTTAAGGGCGATATGAAAAGCGTACTAAACAACAGCATAGAAGTATTAAAGAAGAAAAGCAAAGAGCTTGACTTCGAATTCATTCCGGTA
>JAJYSI010000020.1 GCA_021793635.1 Bacteroidota bacterium | reverse complement strand
ACACATGAGAGAACCAGAGGAAAGTTGCAAAGAGATTAGACAGACTTCCTACGTATATTTTCGACGAATTAAACGCGATCGGATTAAAGAATCGCCATCAACGAAATGAGATTATATATCTCGGCATGGGCAACCCGGATCAAGCTACGCCGAAATTTATTATTGATAAATTAAAGCAGACAGTCGACGATCCTAAGACTCACCGCTATTCGCGTTCAAAAGGAATTCCGGCAATCTTAAAAGCTATATCAAGAAAATATAAACGCGACTTCGGCGTAGATATCGATCCGGAAAACGAAGCTGTTGCAACAATAGGAAGCAAAGAAGGATTGGCGCATCTTTGTCTTGCTCTGCTTGACAGCGGTGATGTTGTTATGGTTCCTAATCCTACTTACCCAATCCATATTTACGGAGTTACTGCCGCAGGCGCAAATGTTGTTTCAATTCCTCTTAGTCCGGAAAATGATTTTATACCGGACATCTCTTTAATAACAAGAGATATGTGGCCTCGTCCTAAAATGTTAATCTTAAACTTCCCCGCAAATCCAACAACAGCAGTTGTCGATCTTGATTATTTAAAAGAGATAGTTGCATTTGCTAAGAAGTCTGAGATGATTGTAGTTCATGATATGGCATACAGCGATATTGTTTTTGACGGAACAAAAGTACCTTCCATACTTCAAGTACCGGGCGCAAAGGATATTGCAGTTGAGTTCTTTACAATGTCCAAGAGTTATAATATGGCAGGATGGCGTGTCGGCTTTTGCGTAGGTAACGCGGAAATATGTAAAGCTCTTGCAAAGCTAAAAAGCTTTTATGACTACGGAATCTTTACGCCAATTCAGGTTGCGGCAATAGCTGCACTTGATTCACCGCCGTCTGTTACAAAAGAGATTGCCGAAGTTTATACAAAGCGCCGAGATGTTTTAGTGGACGGATTAAACAGCATCGGCTGGAATGTTAAAAAGCCAAAAGCAAGTATGTTTGTCTGGGCACCGATACCGGATAAGTTTAAAGCGATGGGCTCAATTCAATTCTCAAAATTATTAATTGATCAGGCAGAAGTGGTGACGTCTCCGGGCGCTGCATTCGGCGAGCATGGAGAAGGGTATCTGCGTATCTCAATGGTAGAGAATGATCAACGCATTAAGCAGGCAATCAGGAATATTAAGAAATTAATGGACAAGTAAGGAATGAAGAATGATAGAAGTTGTCATTCGATAGTCATTCAATTGTTATATGCAGCTATTCGGCTGAAGTCTTATCGATTATTTATTTCATTAACTTGCATGCAATTACTTTCAGTATATCCACATTAGAATAGACAATTTGCAATATGAGTTTGGAAAAGCAATGTATTGAATTTATGTTTGGTTGATGATAGAGTTTATTATGATTATTTTTATATGGTAATCTTATATCAAAGGAGTTACTTGTATGATTCAAAAATATATTGAAACAGCCATAAAAAAAGCTGAATATAAAAAATTAGATGATGGGACATGGTTCTGTGAGGTACCAGAGTTAAAGGGAGTTTGGTCAAATGGAAATACTATTGAGTCATGCAGAGAGGAATTAATCGAAGTTCTTGAAGAGTGGCTTTTAATTAAAATAAAAGATGATGATCCAATTCCTACTATAAATGGAGTCGGTTTATCATTAAAAAAGTTAGCCGGATAACAATCTTGAAGAAAATAATATCACGGCACGAACTTATTTTAAGATTCCAGAAATTAGGTTTTGAGGGACCCTTTTCAGGAGGTAAACATCAATTCATGAAAAAGGGTCAATTGAAGGTAAGAATTCCTAATCCACATAAATCTGACGAAATTCACATTGGTTTAGTAAAAGAAATTCTTCGGCAAGCAGGAATTGATTATAAAGATTGGGATAAAGAATAGACGATTTACAAACAAGCCTGAATAATGTTTACAAATTGAAAAAGGAAACCTCACTTGTAAAAATATTAAATGATAAGATTTCAGGTTCATCGGAGATATTGGTGAAGCTGAATGATTACTTAAAAGACTCATCAGCAAATTCCCTTCAAATAAATGCTGCAATCAAACAGGCAAAAGCAAGGCTTTCACACTTCGAAGCTGTTAAAGATTACTTAAAATCAATTGAAAAGATTATCAAATCCGGCAACCCGGAGAAGCTTAAAATATTTATAAACAATTTTGATAAGCACCTTCAATCCAAATATCAAATTCTTTATCAAAACGCAAAACCGCTGACAAAAAATATAAATACAATTCTAACACTCTCAAACAGCAAAACTCTTCTTGAAGTATTTAAGCTATGGAAGAAAGACAATAAGAAGCTAAAAATAATTCTTTGCGAATCGCGACCTAAATTGGAAGGAAGAAACTTTGCGGAAGCTCTTTTAAAACAGAACATAAAAGTAGAGCTCATCTATGATTTCATGCTCTCTCTCTACATCCCAAAAGTTGATGCGGTAATTACCGGTGCAGATATAATATTAAAGAATGGTAGTGCAGTAAATAAAATCGGGAGTTTGGTAGCAGCAATTCTTTGCAGACATTTTAAGAAGCCTTTTTACATTCTTGCGTCGAAAGAAAAAATCAGCATGATGGGTTCCTTTCATTCCAAACAAGAAGACAGCAATGAAGTCTGGAAAGTAAAGAGAAGAAATCTATTAGTTTCAAATATTTATTTTGAGGAAGTACCGGCAAAACTTATTACAAAAATAATAACCGATTAAGGATATAATTATTTCCCGACAGAATACACGGAAATCCCTTCTGCATTAACAGAAGTAAAATTATAATTATACTTTGCGGTAACACTGTCAATCTGTTTCATTGAGAGTTTCGGCTCAAGCGATTTAGTAGTAAAACTTGCATAAACTTTTGACTTATTTTGATTGCTATGGTTAGAAAATATACCAACTAAAAATAACCCGCCAAATAAAAAAAGAAGGCTAAAAAATACAGCAATAACTACAAGAAATTTTTTCATTTTAATTACCTTTAATTCCGCTTAATTGATCCGTCCAAATAAGCAGATAAATTGGAAAATATTTATATCATAAACTAACGAGGGAAAGATGAATATAATTTGATCAATAATCAAGAGGTTATCTACGAGCGGTTAGTAACGCAGTTCGTTTAACAAGTTATTATAAGCAACAAGTCAATTAAGGAGACTGCGATATTAAATATTGATGAAATTTGGCGGAAAGGGAGAGATTCGAACTCTCGGTACCCGTTAAGATACACACGCTTTCCAGGCGTGCCAGTTAAACCACTCCTGCACCTTTCCGAATTAAGCGATGCAAATATAGATATTAAATTTTTTTTAACAAAAGGAAGTTGAATGAACAAAAATATTTTCTTTTAGTCTCTGATTAATATTATTTTGCGGCTCGAATAAAATATTAATTATACGACCGGAGAGATGCTAGAGTGGTTGAATAGGCTGGTCTCGAAAACCAGTGTAGGGTTTATCTCTACCCAGGGTTCGAATCCCTGTCTCTCCGCAAATAAACTAATCAGATAAATTTTCTTTCCAATTATCATTCCGCCAAAAAGTATGAAAAAAATTTTCACTATTTCCTTTTTAATTCTTTTTGTTAGTTTATCACAGTCAGATAGTTTCGGTCAGCAGGCCCCAAAAAAATACTATAACCCGGTAGAAGCAGCAAAAGGAGTACTTCATCGTTTAATTCCGCAGCATGAAAAAGATTTTGTTCTAAAATATAATCAAGATAAAACTGGAAATGATGATTTTAACGTTGAAGCTAAAGATGGAGTAGTTCATGTAACCGGCAACAGTGCAATAGCTCTAACAAGAGGGATTTATTATTATCTAAGGCATGCAGCAGATTGCCAGGTAACTTGGACAGGCAGTAATATAAATATTCCCTCAAGACTTCCTGATTTTCCAGATACAAAAATAGTTTCACCTTACAAATATAGATTGTATTATAATGTCTGTGCCTTCGGATATACAACAGCTTTCTGGGGCTGGAAACAATGGGAAAAAGAAATTGACTGGATGGCACTGCACGGTATTAATATGCCGCTCGCAATGATCGGCAAAGAAGCTATCTGGAGAAAAGTATGGAAAAGACTAGGGATAACGGATAAAGAATTGGACAACTATTTTACTGGTCCGGCTTTTCTTCCCTGGCATCAGATGGGAAATATTAATAGACACAGCGGACCTCTTCCCAAAAGTTACTTCGTAAAAAGTGAAGCTCTTCAAAAGAAAATTTTGAGACGAATGCGCGAGCTTGGAATGAATCCGGTTGTTCCTGCGTTTTCCGGTTATGTTCCGGAAGCAATAAAAAATATATATCCGGACGCAGACATTATTCAAATGAAACCCTGGGCAGGTTTCTCTCCAAAAGACGGTACTTATATGCTGTCTCCTCTCTCAAAGCATTTTGCCGAGATTGGAAGAGATTTTATTAAAGAGTATGAAAAGGAATATGGACGAACGCATTTTTACCTTGCAGATGCTTTTAATGAAATGACTGTTCCGGTAAATAAAAAAAATCGTTATCCGCAGCTTACAAATTTTGGTAAAGCAATTTATAATTCTATTCTTGCCGGAGATTCAAACGGAGTCTGGGTTATGCAAGGCTGGCTTTTTTATAATGATAAAAAATTCTGGGATAAACCTTCTGTCGAAGCTTTTCTAAAAGATGTACCCGATAACCGGATGATAATAATCGATTTGGCGAATGAACTTTTTCATGGCTGGAAAAAGCTTGACGGATTTTTCGGAAAGCAATGGATATTCAGCATCATACACAACTTTGGCGGAAGAAATGAATTGTATGGAAATCTTCCACGCTACTCAAATGATGCAATTAAAATGCTTGAAAATCCTAACCATGGTAATTTAATCGGCTTTGGGATTTCTCCTGAAGGAATAGAAAATAACGATGTCGTTTATGAATTTCTAACAGATTTGGAATGGACAAACAAACCGGTTGATTTAAATAATTGGATTGAGAATTACTGTCTCTCACGCTATGGAAAGTTTCCCTTAAGAATGAAAGAATCATGGAAATATTTAATCAAATCTATTTATTCGGATACAAATAGAATTTCAATTAACTTCTATCAGCAAAAACCTCAGCTTAATGATAGTGTAAAACTATTTTCATCCGGTAATTTTGATAAGGCTGCCAAATTATTTCTTTCATGTTCCGATGAATTTAAGAATAATAATTTATATAAAGACGATGCAATTCAAATAGCAGCACAATATGCCGGATATAAAGTCGATTCATTACTAAGCCTGGCAATCAAATTTCATCTTGCAAAGAATTACAAAGGAAGAAATGAAGCCTTTGGCAAAGCCTTCATTCTGATGGATAATATTGACAGCCTTTTAGGCGAGCATCCGCTTTACAAACTTGCAAGATGGATTAAATTTGCGCGAAGCTGGGGAGTTAATCCTAAAGAAAAAGATTTTTATGAAGAAAATGCGAAGAGGCAAATTACAACTTGGGGAGGCTCTCATCTTTCCGAATACGCGGCAAAAGTATGGAATGGTCTGATTAAAGAATATTACCTTAAGCGATGGGAAAGATTTGCCGACAGTTTAAAATTCGGAACAAAGTATAATATTTTTAATTGGGAAGAGAAATGGATTACAACTCCGGCTACAAGCTTTGATGAATCAGAAATTGCCGATCCGGTTTCTTTTTCTAATAACTTGATAATAAAAGCAAAAGATTTTCTTAGAGATGTAGAATTTTATGGAGAAAAAGACCGTGAAAAGTCATATATTGACCGCTAATAAAAATAGACAATTATGACCGGCAAAGAGTTACTTAAAAAGTATAACGATCCCAAAATTTTTTTTAACAGAGATTTAAGCTGGGTAGAATTTAACAGAAGAGTACTTGAAGAAGCGTTGAATCCCGAACTCCCACTGCTTGAAAAGGTAAAGTTCATTTCAATATTTCACTCAAACTTGGACGAATTCTATATGATTCGTATTTCCGGTTTGAAAGAACAGGTAGCGGCTAATGTTTCTGAGCCAACTATCGACGGATTGACTCCGGTAGCGCAGCTTCAAAAAATAGAAAAAGCTCTTCAGCCAATGCTTCTCCAAGTAATGGATCTTTGGAAGAATGATATTGTACCGGCGCTTCATGAAAATAAGATTAATATTTTGGAATACGAGAGTCTATCCCAAAATGAAAAAGAAATCTTAACTGAGTATTTTAAAAAGGAAATATTCCCCATCCTCACACCTCTGGCATTCGATCCGGGCAGACCTTTCCCGTATATTTCTAATTTAAGTTTAAGTCTCGCAATACTTGTTAAAAAGCCGAATGGAGAAAACCATTTTGCGCGTGTAAAAGTTCCGAGTATCTTACCGAGGCTTTTGCAAATAGATCAGATCCTTTCTCCGGAGAAAAAAATTCTGAGCAATGGATCGTTCTGTGCAAAATTTATTTGGTTGGGAGATTTAATTAAGGCTAATTTAAATTTACTTTTCCCCGGCATGGAGGTTTTGGAGTCTCACCGTTTTCGAATTACCCGCGATACGGATATTGAGCTGCAGGAAGATGAAGCAGATGACCTTCTCCGTGTAATCGAAGAGAATATCAGGCAAAGAAGATTCGGCTCGGTTGTCCGGCTTGAAGTTGAAAGGCAGATGCCGGATTTTATGATTGAGACGCTGATTGAAAACCTGGAAATAAAAAAAGATGACGTTCACGTATTTGATGGTCCGTTAGGTCTAAGTGATGTTATGCAGCTATATGATTTACCGGTTCATCATTTAAAATCAAAACAGTTCTTCCCTGTCATCTTAAAATTATTTGATGAAGATGAAAATTTTTTCTCAGCGATAAAACGTCAGGATATTATGCTTCATCATCCGTATCATTCTTTTGCACCGGTGATTGATTTTATTAAGCATGCCGCAAAAGACCCTGATGTGCTTGCAATAAAGCAGACGCTTTATCGTGTCGGTACCGACTCTCCGATTGTTAAATATTTAATTGAAGCTGCTGAACGCGGTAAGCAGGTTGCCGTTCTTGTCGAGTTGAAAGCAAGGTTTGACGAACAGAATAATATTTATTGGGCGCGGGAACTTGAGAAAGTCGGTGTTCATGTTGTTTACGGACTTGTCGGATTGAAGACTCACGCTAAGATGACTCTGGTTGTAAGACGTGAAAGCGATGGGGTAAAAAAATATGTTCATCTTTCTACCGGTAATTATAATATTTCCACTGCAAAGCTTTACACGGATTTAGGGCTGTTCACCGCTGATGAAAAAATTTGTTCCGATGTATCCGGCATTTTCAATTATCTGACCGGATACTCCAAGCAGAATGATTTTAATAAATTGTTTGTTGCCCCGATAAATATGCGGGAGAAAATGCTGGCTCTGATTAACCGCGAAATAGAAAATGTAAAATCCGGCAGCGAAGGGAAAATCATTTTAAAGATGAATGCACTGGTAGATCCAGTAATAATCGGTGCTTTGTATGAAGCTTCAAACTCAGGTGTAAAAATCGATTTGATTGTAAGAGGAATTTGCTGTCTTGTACCTGCAGTGCCGGGCTTAAGTGAGAATATTAGAGTGATAAGTATTGTCGGGCGATTCCTAGAGCACAGCCGGATTTTTTATTTCTTTAACAAAGGAGAAGAAGAAATATTTTTAAGCAGTGCAGACATGATGCAAAGAAACCTTGACAGACGCGTCGAAACTTGCTTCCCAATTGAAGACGTGAAGTTAAAAAACGAAATCATAAAAATTATTCTTAAATTTTCGTTAAAGGATAACGTAAAGGCAAGAGAACTCCATCCTGACATGAGCTATACTTTCTGTAAATGTGAAAATGGTGAAACAAGAATCGATTCGCAGGAGTATCTGATGAGTCATGCATTGAAGTCAATAAGTAAATTTACCAAGTCAAAATTATAAAGACTGAAGTTAAGGCTGCGGAAAAGTATTTTAGATGCTCTTCTTCTAATTTTTTGAGTCTTAGTTTTTAACTTAACCTCAATGGCAGCAAGCAAATAATTTTTTTCTTTTAATTTAATTACTTACTTTTACAGGGAAATTTTTAACAACTTATGAGATAGAAAATGCGAGACTCCGACGAGCCTGGCGCTAATAAAAACATTTCTAGTAAAAAATAAACTTCCCCAACGTTTGACCATCTAAATATTTCATTGGATCTTCTTAGGGGAAGCGGCAGATTGAAGGTGACAATGAAACTATTCTATTTCTTACATACGGAATTCAGAATTCATCAAAACTTTATATCGACCTCGCGGCGTCGACGGGCAATCCATTTTAAATTTTTGTACGGAGATGTAAATGGCTAAATCTATTTTCAAAAAAATATCGCCCTCGATATTCACAAAAGAAGCTAAAACTCCGCACAGCGCAACTCAAGATGAACAGCGCTTAATCGATATTTGCAAGCTTAACCAGCATGAAACTATTTCCAGGCTTCAAGGCTATGAGTCCGGTTTATCTTCCGAAGAAGCCGAAAAAAGGTTGGAAGAATATGGAAGAAATGAATTAGCTCATACAAAAGAAGTTGGGATTTTACAGGACATATTTAACCGTTGTAAAAGTCCGTTGGTAATTCAGCTTCTCCTTATATCAATAATTTCTTTATTAATGGGAGATGTCAAATCAGCTATTGTTGTTGGCTGCATGGTACTTTTAAGTGTTGGTTTATCGTTTGTTCTGGACAGACGCTCAAGCCAGGCTGTGGAAGCATTAGGCAGAAGAATTCAGTCTAGTGCTATTGTTCTACGCGACGGCAAAGAAACTGAAATACCAATCTCGGACATTGTTCCCGGCGATATTATTCTGCTACATGCAGGATCTATAATACCTGCCGACCTTCGTCTGCTAAGCGCAAAAGATTTTTTCGTAAGTCAATCTGTTCTTACCGGCGAATCACTTCCTATTGAAAAGAAGTGCGACGCACAAGATTCATTTAACGGCTTAGTCTTCGAGCTTCCGAATGCATGCTTCCAGGGAAGCAACGTATTGAGCGGAACCGCAAGAGGAGCAGTTGTAAATACCGGAATCCATACATACTTCGGTTCTATATCTGAGCGACTTGTTGAGAGTAGACCCAAGACAAGCTTTGATATTGGTGTAAAATCCTTTACCTGGCTAATGATAAAGTTTATGGTATTCATGGTATTAAGCGTTTTCTTTATCATCGCTCTTACCAAAGGTAATTGGATGGAAGCTCTACTTTTCGGAATTTCTGTTGCAGTTGGATTAACACCCGAAATGCTGCCGATGATTGTAACTGTAAATCTTGCAAAAGGCGCTTTGACGATGTCCAAGAAAAAAGTAATCGTTAAGCAGCTAACTTCAATCCAGAATTTCGGGGCAATTGATATCCTATGCACAGATAAGACCGGTACTCTTACTCAAGACCGTGTTATACTTGAAAAGCATGTTGATATTACCGGAAAGGAAAGCCGCGATGTTCTGCTGTACGCCTACTTAAATAGTTTTTATCAAACAGGATTAAGAAATCTGCTTGACCGTGCGGTAATTTCTCATATTGATTTAAAAGTTGAAGCTAAATGCCAGCTTGTAGATGAATTGCCGTTTGATTTCCAGCGCCGCCGTATGTCTGTTGCGGTTGAATACGAAGGGGACCATGTTTTAATCTGTAAAGGTGCCGTTGAGGAAATTTATTCCATCAGCAGTTTCTACCAGATTGATGATGAAGTTTATCCATTGATCCAAATGATTCACGACGATCTTTATGAGGATGTGGAAGAGTTAAATAACGAAGGCTATCGTGTACTTGCGATTGCTTACAGGGAATTTCCAAAAACAAAAACCACATTTACAGTTGCCGATGAATCAAACATGATTCTTCTTGGCTACATAGCTTTCTTTGATCCGCCAAAAGATTCTGCCGCCCAAGCAATTGCAAGTCTGCAGAATGTCGGAGTAAAAGTTAAGATCTTAACCGGAGATAATGCACTTGTTACAAAAAAAGTTTGTCATGATGTAGGTCTTCATATTGATAAAATAGTAACAGGAAATGAACTGAATAATTTAACAGATTCAGAATTTGCAAAAGTTGCGATGGAAGCTAATGTCTTTGCAAAGCTGTCCCCGGTGCAGAAAGAAAAAGTAATTCATTTATTAAGGCAGGCAGGTCACGTTGTAGGCTACATGGGAGACGGAATAAATGATTCTCCCTCGCTTCGTGCCGCTGATGTAGGAATATCTGTTGACAGCGCCGCAGACGTAGCTAAGGAAGCCGCTGATATTGTTCTTTTGGAAAAAAGCCTGCTGGTGCTGGAAGATGGAATTAAAGAAGGAAGGAAAGTTTTTGCGAACATAATAAAATATATCCGTATGGGTGCCAGCTCAAACTTTGGAAATATGTTCAGCGTGCTTGGTGCAAGCTATCTTATCCCCTTTCTTCCAATGAAGCCGATACAGATTCTTTTAAATAACCTGCTGTATGATTTTTCCCAAACCGGAATACCTTCGGATAATGTAGATTCCGAACTTGTAGATAAACCGTTAAAATGGAACATCAACAACATAAAAAAGTTTATGATTTTCATCGGTCCTATAAGTTCTATTTTCGATTATGCAACTTTCGGTTTGATGTGGTTTATTTTTAAATCAAGTGATTTTCTGAATCCTGTACTTTCGACTGGCGTAAAAACTTATAAAGTAGATTTATTTCAAACCGGTTGGTTCGTTGAATCTTTATTAACACAAACGCTGATAGTGCACATAATAAGAACCCGCAAAGTCCCATTCTTCGGAAGCATAGCTTCAGTTCCGATGATACTCACTACATTGTTGATAATGGTTATAGGCGCGTGGCTGCCGTATTCGCCATTTGCAACAACATTTGGATTTGTTCCTCTGCCGCCAATTTATTGGCTATGGATAGCGGCGTTTCTATTGACATACAGCGTTCTAACTCACTTTGTTAAAACATGGTTCTTCAAAAGATATGGAGATAATTAATTATGGATACTCTATTAGATGCTTTGCAAGAAGGTCGCTTGATCGAGCTTCCCGATAATGACAAGCAAGATTCACTTCAACTGCTGGCGCATATAATTGAAGCTATTCCCTCTGTTCCAAATGGTACCGACGTTGCCGGATTGGTATTAAAGCGCGAAGAAAATTATAACACGGCTTTGGGAAAAGGCTTTGCAGTTCCTCATGCAAGAGCTTCATTTGACGGCGATCTTTACTGCGCTGTTGGCTGGAGTCCTTCCGGAATAAATTACGGCTCACCGGACGGCACACCGGTACACATTGTAATTATGTTCTTAGTCCCTGACAACCAAAGAAATTATTATTTAAAAGAAATTTCGAACATTGCAAAAGCCTTAAACGAACTTCATAATGAAGAGACTGTAAAAACAGCCGAAGATTTAAATACTGTTCGTAATTATTTGCTGGACCTCGTAACCTCCGCAAAAAGTATTGTAGGTCCAGAAGCCCGTGCAAGGATGATTCAGCTTGAGGCTCGTGAAAGCCTGCCGCAGCTTGAACTTAAAAATATTGCCAACCTGATTATCGAACCGGTAATGATTATTATTTCTGCCGGCTCAAAGCCAATTGCATTGGGTCAAAATAAAGAGTTGATAGATATTTTGGATAATGTGCAAAATCTTTCGGAATCTCTTTCAAATAACGGAAAGTTTTTTGATTATTCCGGATGGAGAATTTTAAAAAGAAATTCCTCTATTTATCAAGGTGGAAGAACTATGCACGATTGTCTTGCAATAAAGATGGTATAATATAATTTTTTAATTTCCGATTAGTATTTTGCGTCAATTCTGTTCCTTGCTTAAACACCTGCCGTTGTTTAATTTTGATGTATATAAAATTGGGTTTGAAAAATGAATACGCTAAAAACTGTATTTTTAATGACTTTGATGATGGTCCTTTTCCTTCTAGTAGGCGATCTAATTGGCGGAAGAGGAGGAATGACTGTAGCTTTTATATTTGCCATTGCCATGAACTTTGGAAGTTACTGGTTCTCAGACAAAATTGTTTTATCCATGTACCATGCTCGTCAGGTAACGCAGCAAGAAGCACCTGAATTATTTGCAGTAGTTCAAAGACTGGCTCAAAGTGCTGAAATACCTATGCCTAAAGTTTATATTATTGATGATCAGACACCAAATGCTTTTGCTACCGGAAGAAGTCCTGAACACGCTGCCGTAGCAGCAACAACCGGAATACTAAGCATGCTAAATCAGGATGAATTAGCCGGAGTGCTTGGGCATGAACTTGCACACGTTAAGCATAGAGACATTTTAACCGGAACAATTGCTGCTACCTTTGTCGGTACTATTACTTTTATAGCTCAAATGGCTGGCTGGGCAATGATGTTTACCGGAAGAGCAAGTGATAGAGATGATGACGGAATTGCTTCTTTATTTCTAATTATTTTGGCTCCAATTGCTGCAACCTTACTTCAACTAGCGATATCAAGATCACGAGAGTTTGCTGCTGATGCCGGCGGCGCTCATTTCTCTCATAATCCTTTAGCACTTGCATCGGCACTTGAAAAAATTTCCAGAGGTAATCAATTGAAACCGGTAAACAACGTTGGACCGGCAACTGCTCATATGTTTATAGTTAATCCTCTGAAAGGAAAATCGGTTATGAAATTATTCTCAACCCATCCGCCGATTGAAGAAAGAGTTAAGAGGCTGAGAGCAATGGCAGCAGATAATCTTTAACAAAGTTCATCAAATGAAATTCGTTTGAGTTAATATAGAAGATTGCAGGGATTCAAGATTAATAGTTTGAAAAAACACGAGAATATTAAATCAGATAGACCATCCTTCTCTTTATTTAATATATACAAAATAAAAGGAGGATGGCTTGCAGTCCTACTTGTCTTTATTATTACCTTGCCGGTATTTTCACAGTCATCTTCTAAGGTAGAAAAAACTAAAACTAATCTTAATATTTTTTATTTGCTTGTAGATTCGGCTGTAAATGATGCAAATTCAAATATTCCTGTAGCTGATAAAAATATAAAGCTAGAGTTTCCTTCCGGCTCCTCTTATTCTTTATTCGGAAATCAATTTATAAAAGATTTTTCCAAGCTTGGCAAGAACATAATTTCTGCTTCCGACAACAACAGCTCTGCAGTACAAATAAATTTTGTGGTTGATCATGCAAAAGTAACTTATGACAAACTTTTCCGTAAAGTACTTTTTGGAGATTATTATGCAAGGAGGGAAATTAGTTTTGGGGGAAATTATTCCATCATGCAGCCGAAAGCGGTGGTAAAGAATTTTTCTTTCAGCTTCATTGATACGGTTGACGCAAACGAGATAAAAAATATTGAAGATACCGCAATTCCTTTTACTCAAGCTGCTCTTCCGGCAGAACCTTTTTTCTCCAGCATCTATGAGCCGGTAATAGCGGTCGGCGCGGCAGCACTAACGGTAATTCTTTTCTTTACTGTTAGAAGTAAGTAACAATAATTCCCTTTGAAGCCTACCGGAATTTATTTATAATTGTATTCAAAATTTACAAATAAGTGCTTAAATAATATGAAGTTTCATTTCGCAAAGCAATCAATTTTAACATTCATGGTTTTAGGAGCCGCGGTACTTTATCTGTGGGGCTGTGCAGCTTCCGTTGATACCTCGCAGCTGCCTCCCAGCCTTAGGTATGATTACGCTGTTAAATTATATAATGATAAAGATTATCAGGAAGCATTAAAAGAATTTCAGGCAATGGTGCTTCAGTATCCGGGAAATGCTATTGTTGATTCTGCACAATACTATCTAGGTATGACCCGTTACCAGCGCGGCGAATATATTTTAGGCGCTTATGAATTCAGCAGACTTATTAAAAATATGCCGTCAAGCAAACTTGTACCAATTTCCCAGTACATGCTTGCAGAATGTTATTACATGCTTTCGCCTTATTTCGAACTTGACCAAAAATATACAAAGAAAGCAATAAGCGAATTCCAGGCTTTCATCGACTTCTTCCCTGCCGATCCAAAAGTACCTGAAGCTGAAAAGAAAATTGCGGAGATGAATGATAAGCTGGCTCATAAGTTATATCATACGGCTTATATCTACCATAAGATGGATTATTACAAAGCCGCTATCATTTATTACAACCTTGTTATCGACAATTATCATGATACGAAGTACGGACCATTGGCGATGTACGATAAAATCAATTTGCTGATAGACCGTAAAAAAAATGATGAAGCTTTAGCGTCGATATCTAAATTTATTGATTTGTACCCGAACGATTCACATATAAAAGAAATCGAAAAATTAAAGTCTTCACTCGAAGAGAAACTTTCGGCAGCCAAATAATGGAGAAGGCTAAGAAGGTCAGTGAATCGGTAATGACAATGACCGAGCTAGTCCTTCCCCACAACACCAATCAGTTAGGGAAACTGCTCGGAGGGCAATTAATGCTGTGGATAGATATTTGCGCAGCCCTTTGCGCTCAAAAGCATACTAACAGAATTTGTGTTACAGCTTCCGTAGACAGCGTGGATTTTCATCATTCAATAAACCTTGGAGATGCTGTAACATTAGTCGCTTCGGTTAATAGAGTATTCAACACTTCCATGGAAATTGGTGTTAAAGTATTTTCCGAATCATTTAGGGAAGGGACAAAGATACATACTAACACCGCTTATTTAACATTCGTTTGCTTAAACAGTGAGGGCAAGCCTGAAAAGGCTACAGAGGCAATTCCAGAAACAGAAGATGAAAAAAGAAGGTACGATGAAGCATTGCTGCGGCGAGAAAACAGGCTTCAAAATAGAAATAAACAAAATTAATATTTTATTGATCGCTCTTTTTATATCATGCGAGGCATTTCCTCAAGATAATATATTTACCGATCCTATTCCGATAAACGGTTTCTGTCAATTTAAGAGCTTCAAGATCCCGCATGGTTTTAATTCCCTTTTCTCTCTGAATTTTAATAATGACTCATACACCGATCTTGTTTTATTTAATACCAGTCAAAAGAAAATAGTTTCCCTATCCGGAGAAGCCAATGATAACTTCGATAAGCCAGTTGTTCATTTTGTCCCTTACCAAATAACTAAGATCCAACCTTTAGTCGAATTGAATAAAACTCAAAAGAGGTATGCTTTTATAAGCAGATCTTCCAGGCGTGTAGGGTTTTATTCTTTTACATCTTCCGGCAACGCGTTTATTTCAAGGTCTGTTAAATTCGATTCTTATCCGGGGAATGTAAGTACTGCGGATATCGATAGAAATGGCGAAGACGAATTACTCATCTCCGGCAGTTCGTTCAATGGATTATCCATTATATACAATACCGGCAACGTTCTAAAAAAAAAGAAGATTGTTGACAGTACAAATTTTTCCAATGCAGTCTTTGCGGATTTAAGCAATGATGGATATCCAGATATTGCAGCGTTTAATATTTTTAACTATTCGCTCAATTTTTATTACAACAACAGCAAAGGTATATTCAGAAAAGTACGAACTATTCCTATCAATGCCCCAATTCATAATCTTCGCGCAGTT
>JAJYSI010000529.1 GCA_021793635.1 Bacteroidota bacterium | reverse complement strand
ACGGAAAAGATATATCACTTCGTAATTTGATTGATTTTGAAAAAACCGAAAGCGATACTGAATGATAAGTTCAAGCCTTTATTTACTGAACCGTCAAGATATGCAATAG
This sequence comes from Bacteroidota bacterium, assembly GCA_021793635.1. The sequence goes on along the minus strand of JAJYSI010000529.1, from coordinate 2,709 downwards.
TTACAGGCGGAAGGGGGTCAGCAAAATCCTTTTCCGTTTCTGTTTATTTATTATTATTGGCTTATTATCAAAAAGACGAAAAGATACTTTTTACAAGGAAAACACTTACTTCCGCTCATATTTCTATCATACCGGAGTTTCAGGAAAAAATTGAATTATTAGGGCTTGAAAAATATTTTCAGGTAAAGCGAACCGAAATAACAAGTCTTAGAACAGGAAGCCAAATAATCTTTAGGGGGTTACAATCGTCAAGTAAAGATAACACAGCAAACCTTAAATCATTGCAAGGCGTTACTTGTTGGGTATTGGATGAAGCAGAGGAGTTAACCGATGAGCCTACATTTGATAGGATTAACTTATCCATAAGAAAAAAAGGAAAGGAAATAAAAACTATTTTGATAATGAACCCGGCCACCAAAGAGCATTTTATTTACCAAAGATTTTTTGAATCTATGAGTATTAATGCTGGTTGGAATGGTACAAAAGAAAATACTACTTATATTCACACAACCTATCTTGACAATGTAAATAACCTGAACGATGATTTCATTCGGGATGCTGAACTAATGAAGGAAAGACGACCAGAAAAATACAAGCATATCATTATGGGAGGATGGCTTGAAAAGGCGGAGGGTGTCATATTTACAAATTGGCGCATTGGAAAATATGAAATGCACAGCGAACCAATATTAGGGCAGGATTTCGGTTTTTCGATAGACCCAACAACTCTTATAGAATGTAGTTTTAACAAGGGTAAAAAAGAAATATACGTTAAGGAACATTTGTATAAGGCAGGGTTGATTACTTCTGAAATCTTTAACATAAATAAGCGATACGCTGGCAATAGATTGATTATAGCAGATAGTGCCGAACCTCGTTTGATTGAGGAATTGGAAAGATTAGGTAATAATATTGAAGGAGCTGAAAAGATAGGTATTACCGATGGTATTGCAATGCTTAAGGATTGGGAGATTATTGTCGATCCAGATAGCAAAAACCTAATTAAAGAATTAAATAACTATGCTTGGAGCGATAGGAAAAAATCTACTCCGGTAGATGCTTGGAATCATTTATTAGACCCTTTACGCTATGTAATCGTAAAATATTTGAATCCAACCCCCGAAACATTCTTTTTTTAAATATCTTTGTAATAATATAATTTTTTTACTTATGGCAAGTTTTTTCGGCGGATGGTGGGATAGAGTAACCGGTCAATATCGAGCAGATCAGGCTACTTCAAAAATGTTTGAAAATGCTTTTAACAAGGCATTCTATGAATTTATGGGCAGTCAGGGTGCGACTTATGACTATCGTGATCGGGATTATATTGAAAAAGGGTATAATATTAATCCCGATATTTTCTCTATTATTTCACAGCAATACGAGAAAATGAAGTCAGTACCTTATCAAATTTTCAAGGTAAAAGATGAGAATGCAAGGCAAAAATTAAACAGGTTAGAAGTTGCTACAAAGGGAGATTTCACAATCCCACAACTTCAAAAAAAGATTAAATTGAAGTTGCAGGCGTTTAATGAGGATGATATTCCAATGCCATTGCAGAAGCCAAACCCTTACCACAGTTGGAGCGATATAGTGGCATTGTATGAATTATTTATGCAGGTTACCGGAAACTTCTATCTTTATACGCCTACACCAACCGAGGGGGTAAATGCAGGAGTGCCACAACAGGCGATTGTATTACCATCGCATTTAATGGAAATTGTTTTAAAACCTGATGCTGACTTGCTTAATGATGAAAGTGTTATTGATCATTATATTTTACGGGAGGGTAATCAATGGGTTGAATTTTCTACAGATGAAATAATGCACATCAAAGATCCAAACCCTAACTTTGGTTTTCAAGGTCAGCACTTATACGGAATGAGCCGAATGCGTACGCTGTTAAGGATTATCGAATCCTCTAATGATGCGCTTGATCAAAACGTTAAGACAATGAAGAATGGCGGTGTATTTGGTTTTATTCACGCAAAAGAGGGGAAAACACCATTTACACCAGAGCAAGCCTTGCAAATTAAGGAAAAGATGAAACAGATGGACAAAGACCCATCGAGGTTGAGCCATATTTCAGGCGCTTCAATTCCTTTGGCGTTTACAAAATTGTCTTTGAATACCGATGAGTTAAAGCCGTTTGATTTTCTTGACTATAATATCAAAACGATGGCTAATGTTTTGGGGTGGGATGTTAGATTATTGAACAACACCGAAGCCACCACAAGAGACAATTTGAAGGTAGCGCAAAGGAATGTAATTATCAATCACATTGTGCCAAGGCTTACCACATTGCAAGAGCATTTGACCGAGCATTTTATACGGAAATTTAAAGGTTACGAGGATTGTGTGATTGACTTTGATTATACTGAACTACCCGAGATGCAGGAAAATATTAAAGATATGGTTGAGGCTTTTAATGGCATTCTAATGACAGGAAACGAACGCAGAGAATTAGTTAAGCTTCCTCCTTTGGATATTGAAGAAATGAACAAGGTTTATATTGATGCTAATAAGCGACAGATTGATGAGGTTGGTTTGCAGGATTGGGAGCTTAATAATGTTTTTAGAGAGGAGTTATGACGATACAAAAAGCAATAGGTATATTAGAATACCACAATAAGTGGCGAAGATCCAATGAGGATATGAAAATGGTTGATCCTAAAGAATTAGGTAGGGCGATTGATAAGGTGGTTGAGC
>JAJYSI010000528.1 GCA_021793635.1 Bacteroidota bacterium | reverse complement strand
TTTATTTAATTTCTCAATATCTTCTTTAAGTACCGTGTAATCATAACCTGATTTGTAGAGGTTATCCAATTCCCATAAAAGTTCGGATTTATCGCATTCATTATATTTATCTTGGTCAATATTTAGCACATGGATAGGAAGATACCGCCTGTTGCCTGTAGGGTCGTTCAGCAGCTGCATATCGTTTGATGTACCAGCAAACATAGCAGTACGTTTTAAATCAACTGTAACACGCCCATAAGGCTCTCTAACGTTAATCCATTGTTTTGAAGTTATTTCTTTAAACTTTTTAGATTCCCGTTTTGATTTCCCTCCCATTTCGTCATCAACGATTATCCATTTTTTTGTCATTAGAATTTCATCATCTTTTCCGCTATCCATTTTTGATTCAGCATAAAGATTTTGGAGCTTGTTTGGCAGCAAGTAGCGAAAGAAATGGGTTTTTCCCGTCCCCTGGCGTTCTCCTGCAAGCACCAACATCAGCGGGCTATGTTTTCCGTGCGCTGTTGCTATAAGCGCAACCAGCCATTTCAATAGCCATTTCTTATAATCTTCGGTATCAGATATAACGGAATCTAAAAGCAAATCAATATTTTTAGTTCCGGTACGTTCTGCAAGATTCAAAAAATCCATTATTGGGTTATATTGCTTAATTCTATTTGAGAAAATGATTGATTGAACTAAATCTTTTGATGTTTTTTCGTGTATCATTTTCACGTCAAGAAAAATGCTGTTAAGATCCGCATCATTAATTGGGATACCGTTCCATTCTATATTTCGGGTAATTTCGTTTTTTCGAAGATCTAAAGAAGCGATATAATTAGTTATGTCCAGTAATAAATCATTTGCATTTTGTGGTGTTTCATTTTGAAGCACCTCCTCAGCTATCTGCTCGAGATGGTCGCTTTCGATTCCTGAAAGTTTCAGCGAGTTAATAATGTCTTTTTTATTTGTTACGCCGTTTCTTTTTTGCGATGCAGCAGCACGTATCGCTTCCTGTGTTTTTTTGTCGTACAATTCAATCCCTGCATTTTTTGCAAACCAATATACAGTAGCAATTGATGCTTTTTTGTTTCCTGATCCAAGAGATTTTAGGATGTTATCATATTTTTTGTCGGCAATTTGGCTATCATATTTAGTAGAAATTGCGCTAAGGTTATGAAAATGATCCCTTCCGGATTCACCTAAATCAGAAGCTATCGCAAACCCTATTTTAATCCAGTCACGATAGTCTTCGGTACAATTAACCCCACGCTCTACCATTTCCGAAATTATACGCTTCAGATTGCCTTCTATTTGTATTGGCGGTGGCAGATGGCGTTTTTTCTGAACTGGCAAATAACGTCTAAAAGTGGTGGCGTTTTCGTTAAGGTAAAGGAACGGATCGTAAGAAACGAATCTTAACCGGCTTTCATTTTTGCCACTCATATCGACATCAATTGAGTAATTCGTCAGCATATAATCCGCAAAACTGTCATACGCTCTCCTGTGCTTTTCTGGTTCAATTTTTATAATGGCGCAAATACCTCTTCCAGAAACAGATGAAAACGCAGCGTAAATATATTTATCTTGGCTTAGAGTGTATTTCACGTCCTCAACTGAATCGTGCAAATCGTCAATATCAATAGCCATAAATCCGCTATGTTTTTTCATTGCCGAATCTTTGCGCTCTTCAAAAGTTCCCGAAATTGTAACAGCCGGTATCTTAAGTTTTAATTTTCTTATTTTTTCCTTATCTTTTTCCGCTCGGATTGGAATGATATAGTCTTGCCATTTTCCTGTTCTAACGCATTCCAGAAAATCTGATATTTCAATGGTGTCATCAGAACTCCGGTCTTTTACGGTATTATAAATTGATATTTCCATTTTTATTTAGTATTTCGTTAAATCTTTCTTCAGTGAATTTTTTTCTATTAGCGGTATATTTTCTTCCGAAATGGTTGTGCCAAAGCCTTATTTTTGCGTGCATTTCTGATTTTATATGGTCGGATATTTTCGGATTATAGTTTTTTGCAAAGCTATCCAAGATACGAAAAAAGGCGGTATATTCCTTCCATCCTTTTGATTCTGTAAGATTTATTTCTTTTTGCACCACTATACCTTTTGTAACCATTTCAAATTCTTCAATGAGCATTTCTTTTTCTTCCTCTATTGTTTTTCTCTCGAAAATATGTCCGCAGAATTGGCACTTCATAACACGTGCGTGCAAGATAGCCTCGCATTGTGGGCAATCTTTTACAGGCGCAATTCCGTCTTCTTTTGGTTTATCCGGATGGTGGAAAATATACTCCCAATCCCGGTCAGAATTCCAGTCTCCCAAGTTTTGTGCATTAGCCCCAAGGTCTATAATTTTGAATATTCTTTTATTCTCGGTTATTCGGCTTCCTCTCCCCGTCATTTGAAGCCATAAAGGAAGTGATGTAGTGGATCGGTTAACTATAACAGTGTTAATTGTCGGTTCATCAAATCCCATTGTAGCTATTCCCACGTTACATAGTATCGCATCATCTGTATTCTTGAACCATTCGAATATTTCTTTTCTTTCCTTTTTATTTGTGGTCCCGTCAACGTGTTTAGCATTGTAACCGTGATTTTCAAACTCATCAAGCACTTTCAAACTGTGTTCGATATTAACGTTAAAAATTATCGTTTTCTTTCCAAGCGAATGTTTTTCGTATGCTTTTCGGGTTGTAACTATCGATTTTTGTTTTGCGAATTGCTCCGCCATATCTGATTCTCGAAAATCCCCAAGGCTCGTTTTCCTGAATTTGGATCGGTCAATTTCTATTTTAGGCGCAAATGTATAGTTTTGTGAAAGTGA
>JAJYSI010000527.1 GCA_021793635.1 Bacteroidota bacterium | reverse complement strand
CTAAAATAGAATCTTTTCCCCCTGAAAATAAAATGACGGGATTTTGAAATTGCGCATATACTTCCCGCAAGATATAAATGGCTTCCGATTCTAATTCATCCAGATAATTTAAATAATACTGTGTCATATCAATTTTCGAGTTTTAACCGATTTTCTAATTTTTTAAGCATGTATTGAACCGCTTCGTCGATTTCCATTTTTGTGGTGTCGATAGTTCTAGCGGCATGTTCGGGAGCTTCATAAGGTGCATTAATTCCGGTGAAATCTTTAATTTCTCCTTTTCGAGCTTTGGCATAAAGTCCTTTTGTATCGCGCTGTTCGCATGTTTCCAAAGGTGTATCGACAAATACTTCCACAAAATTTGAAGTGTCGACAATTTCGCCTACTTTTTCACGATCCGCCCGATACGGAGAAACAAATGCAGCCAACACAATCAATCCGGCATCGATCATTAAATGTGCGATTTCTCCGATTCTGCGTAGATTTTCAGCGCGATCTTCCGGAGAAAAATTCAAATCGGAATTGATGCCTTTGCGAACATTGTCTCCATCCAATAAATAGGTGTGAAATCCGAGACGAAACAATTCTTTTTCCAACGCATTTGCCAAGGTGGATTTTCCGGAGCCGGACAAACCGGTAAACCAAATTAAAAACGAAGGTTGATTTTTTGCTTTTTCTCGATGTTCTCGGGTGATAAAAAAATCGTGTTTAAAAATATTTTTACTCATGGCGAAGGACGGTTTGTGTTTGTGAAAATAAGAAAGAATATGAGATTTTTCTCAAAAAAAGGACTTCGGTTTTTTAAACCGTGACCAAAAAGTAGTTGTTCAGCAGATTTTCTTTGTTATACTGCATTGGTTTTTGAGTTTTTTGATCGATTACCCGAATTCCGACACTTCTGCAAATTGCATCTCCGGCGGCCGTATCCCATTCCATTGTGGGTGCGAATCGCGGATAAATTTGTGCTTTTCCTTCGGCAATCAAACAGAATTTTAAGGAACTTCCGATGGAAACCAGTTCAACTTCTTGACGACTTTCGTTTTTTATTTTTTCGATAAATGTTTCTGTTTCTTTATTTAAATGGGAGCGACTTCCAACGATTTTGATTTTTTCGGAATTGGAATCGGGTTGCATGGATTGTGCATTTTTTAAAATATATTCCACAGATTCTGTTCCGGAAGTCAAAACGATTTTTTTTGAAGTTTGAAGATTTTCGGAACAGAAATATAAAGTTGTTGACACCGGAACATAAATTACCCCGAGAATGGGAATTCCATTTTCAACCAAAGCGATATTTACCGTAAATTCTCCGTTTCTTTTGATAAATTCTTTGGTGCCATCCAACGGATCAACAATCCAACCCCGATTCCAGTTTTTTCTTTTACCAAACTCAATTTGCTTGTTTTCCTCACTGATAATGGGAATCTGCAAAGGTTACAAATAGGAATTGATACAGGAATTTGCTTTTTGATCGGCAAGTGTTAGTGGGGAATCATCCGATTTATGTTCCACTTGAAAATCGGTTTTATAAATCGTCAGGATTTCTTGTCCGGCGTGAATGGCTGCACGAATGGCAACGGAAAGGTTGGTATTCATCAGAAAGAGGATTTTTTTTAAAAATTATCCTCTCAAAGATAGAAAAATCATTGTTTTTTAAAGATGTAAGGTAAAGTTTCGATTATCTGAAAATTCCCCAATCCAATTTTAAAGAAAAAATATTGGAATATAAAGCTGCACTTTGATCGCCGATATCGGTTAATGCATAATCCACCTGAATTCCTTTATATCGAAAACCGATGCCAATATTGGGTTGAAATCCGACTGAATCGCTTCCGTCCAACTGTTTGATGTTTTGAAAATTTCCAACTCCGCCACGAACATATACCAAATCGATATATGAAAATTCCAATCCCACAGAAGGAGTCATACTCATAAAAGAAGTGGAAACCACATCGTGAGTTTGTGCAAATCGGAAATTTAAATCGATTTCTGCCAAAAGAGAAAAATCGTGTCGATAAACAAATTTTCGCGCTACTCCGAATTGTAATTTCGGCAAGGTCAATTCTGTAGTCGCAGGAAGTTCGTCGTTTTCACCATCTCCTGCAGCTTGAATATCGGCTAATTTTTCTTTGTCGATATTCCATGTATTAAATGTTGTGGTGATGTCTCGCGCCATCGCGCCAAACATCCATTTATCACTTCTGAACTGAATTCCTGCATCAAATCCGAATCCCCAAGAAGAGGCAAATTCTCCTATAATTCGATGAATGACTTTTGCATTTACACCATAATTAAAACCTTCCACAGGCAATCGGCGAGCATAGGAAAACGTGATTCCGTAATCGGCAGCAGAAAATTTTGAAATATTTGCATAATTCGGCTCTCCGTTTTCATCCAAAAGCTTGGTGGTATTTAAAATATCGTCCACTCCAAAACGAATAACCGAAAGTCCGACAGCACTTCGATCATCCAGCGGCATAGCAAAAGCAGCATAATCATAATTTGCCATGTTTGCAAAATAAGCGGCATGCATCAATGCGATTTCACTGTCTTCCAATGCGATCAGTCCGGCCGGATTCCAATATCCGGAATTCACGTCGGCTGAGGAACCCACAACAGCATTGCTCATCCCGAACGCTGCGGCATCCACACCGATGTTAAGGAATTCGTTTGAATATTTACGAGCTGTTTGTGCTCCCACAGAAGCAGAAATCAGTAGAAGAATAAGAAATAACTTTTCTTTCAAGGAATCAAATTTGAGCAAAGATGCCATATTTTTACAAAATATTAAACTAATTTTTAGAATACATATTGTGTATTATTC
>JAJYSI010000526.1 GCA_021793635.1 Bacteroidota bacterium | reverse complement strand
ATTCTCCGAAATGAATTACTTAAAAGATATAGGTTGAAAGATAAATTAGTTGCTATCGGTGTCGACCGAATAGATTATACAAAGGGAATATTGGAAAGATTTTTAGCTGTTGATTCCCTTCTTCAAAGATATCCTGAGTATATCGGAAAATTTGTTTATGTACAACTTGGCGCTTTAAGCAGAATACAAATTCAAGAATATAAAGAGCTAAACGATAAATTGAATAATATGATGGTTGGGATTAATGAAAAATATGAATTAAATGGTTGGCGACCTATCGTGTTTGTAAGAGCAAACCATTCACAAGATGTTATAACAGCATGGAATGGTATTGCAAATGTAAGCCTTGTTACCTCACTTCACGACGGAATGAATTTAGTTGCAAAGGAATTTATTGCTGCGAGAAATAATATAGACGGAGTTTTAATTCTTAGCGAATTTACCGGTGCAGCAAGGGAACTTACTGATGCTGTTTTAATAAATCCTTACTATGTTGATGGCTTGGTAGAAGCGATAAAGTTCGCTCTCGAAATGCCGCTTGAAGAACAGAAACGGCGTATGTCTAAAATGAGAGATATAGTAGCGAAAAACAATGTTTATCGATGGGCTGCAAAAATACTAAGTGAAATTTTTAATTTTGAATTTGTTGAAAGCGATTCTTAAGGTCTATTTGCCTTATTCAAGTCTCATTTTTAATGAACGATTGGGATCTTCCCCGGGTGACTGAAATCAATTACTCCCTCTTTGAATTACTTTATATTAAATTAAAACAAAGAAGATTCTTAAAATGCAGGAAAATAATTTTGAATTTAAGTCGAGATTAACGTTAACAGAATTGCTGGGTATAAAAGCAAAAAATTTAAGTGAACTTTTAGAAGAAATAAAAACAGTTCCTTTATCATCAATCTACCAGCATACTCATAGATTTTTACAACAGCATCATTACTTGTCTCCCGAACCTCCGAATGATTTTGCTTATTGGGTAACAAATGTGTTGAACAATGAAATTGCCGGAGAACAATTAGCCAGTATTGATGTTATGCAGTTCAATAATCTCTCTGATTTAAGATTAAAATTTATACAAATCTTGAGTGACTATGTTGGCAAAGCTGGAAATGGCAATTGTCCTGAGGGAGAAGAATTCCATTTCATGAGTTCAAGAATATTCGTTCTGCCAATTGATAAGAAAGCGGCAAACATTCAAGAGTTTATCGATGCTCTTAAAACCGTTAGCATACATTCAATATATTATCACATGTTTGAAGCAAAAATGCGTCTGGGGAAACAAGATAACGATTTTTCTGTTTGGCTTCGATCTATAGGAATGAAAAAGGAAGCCGATATTATATCGAGGTTTGATCCATATACATTTACACTTGAAGGATTAAGGCGAAAAATTTTGGAGACTATAAATGGTAACAGTTAAGGACTATGCCGAAATAACTGGCCAATCGGTTATTGATGAACTTTTTATTCTTGGCGACCGGGCAAGCCGTCTAAAAATACAGCACATAAATTCAACCGCTGTTGGCGGTGGTGTCGCGGAAATACTTACCAGACTAATACCTATGTTTGGTCAATTAGGAGTAACAAGTACGTGGGATGTTATAAAGGGCGGAGACAAATTTTATCTAATTACAAAAAAGATGCACAATGCACTTCATGGTGTTGATGTAACGTTCTCTCAAGATGAGTTTGATTATTTCCTTGAGATTAATAGGGAGAATTCAGCATCAATAGTTTTTGACAGTGATGTGGTTTTTATTCATGATCCACAGCCAATCGGCTTGGTCGATGTGCGTGGCAACCGGGATAGCAAATGGGTCTGGCGCTGTCATATTGATTTCTCTGAGCCTAAAGAACAAATATGGCTTTTCCTTAAAAATTATATTGAAAAATTTGATTCGGCAATCTTTTCTGCCCCGGCATTCAGCCGCTCTATTGCTACAAGACAAGTATTAATTTCTCCTTCAATAGATCCGTTAAGCGATAAAAATAAAGACCTTGACCAAAGTTATATTGATTCTGTATTCAATAAATATAAAATTGATAGATCACGTCCTGTTATAACACAAATTTCCCGCTTTGATTATCTAAAAGATCCCGTTGGTGTAATAGAAGCTTATAAGCAAGTAAAAAGATATATAGACTGTCAGCTTGTCTTAGCTGGCGGAGGCGCAACCGATGACCCTGAGGGGGAAAAAGTTTTAGCCGATGTCAATAAAGCATCCGACGGCGATAAAGACATTTTTATTTTGTTATTGCCGCCTTCAAGTGACCTGGAAATTAATGCATTGCAGCGCGGATCAACAGTTGTTCTGCAAAAATCATTGCGCGAAGGTTTTGGATTAACAGTTGCAGAGGCCTTGTGGAAATCAAAACCGGTTATTGCTTCGGCGGTTGGAGGAATCCCTCTGCAGATAAAGCACAAATACGGCGGGATATTAACACATAGTATAGAAGGAACAGCATATTGGATTAAACAGCTTATCAACGAACCAAAATTTGCTGCCGAACTTGGGAAAAACGGGTATGAACATATCCGTCAGAATTTTTTAATTACGAGACAACTCCGGGATTATCTGCTTTTGTCTTTGTCGTTTTATTCTGACTCAGATATAATTTATTTATAAATCAAAACTATGCCTAAACATTATTCATTCCAGAAGTTTATCGATAGTAATGACCAGCATCCAATATTACTTTTTGATTTTGATGGTACCTTAGTAGAGCTTGCTCCAACTCCGGATAAGATTAAGTTTAAGCCGATAACAAAATATATTCTTGAGAACCTTGCTAAAATTTTTCCGGTAGGAATAATAAG
>JAJYSI010000525.1 GCA_021793635.1 Bacteroidota bacterium | reverse complement strand
AATGCTGACTCTGCTATCTGGATAATTACCGGAATTATTATCGCCGGTTTAATTATTTCAATATTTCTGGCAATGTTTATTTCAAGTTGGATTTCAAAAGGCATTGGGCAAATTTACGACCGTATAGATAGTTTAAGAAATATTTGTATTACAAATCTTCAAAGCGGCGCAGAAAAAATGTCTCATGGAGACCTGAATGTTAAAATTGAAACCGGTACTAAACCGCTCAATATTATTTCTGATGATGAAATAGGATCTCTTGCAAAGAGTGTAAATGATATTATTAAAATGATCCAAGGTACTGTGGTATCGGTCGAAATTGCTGTAAGTAAAGTAGACGGATTGATAAAGGAGAGCAAGAAAATGGTTAAAGCCAGTCTTGATGGTAATTTGAGTGAGCGAGCCAAAGGTGAACAGTTTGAAGGCGGATATAAAGAAGTAATAATAGGTTTGAACAACACGCTGGATGCAATTTCTAAGCCATTTAGTGAGGCAAATGTTGTGCTCGAAAAAATGGCAAAAGGAAATTTGACTGTAAAAATGGAAGGAGACTATAAAGGTGAATATAAATTATTAAAAGATAGTTTAAACAAGACTGCCGCATCTTTAAGTAAAGCGCTAAGCGAGGTTACCGAAACTATTGAGGCAACAGCCAGCGCTGCTGCTCAAATTTCATCGAGTGCTGAAGAGATTGCGGCGGGTGCGCAAGAACAGTCTTCTCAAACAAATGAAATCGCCTCTTCAATAGAACAAATGACAAAGACAATCTTAGAGACTTCCAGAAATGCCAATGCTGCGTCAGAGTCGGCAAAGAATGCTGGGGTAGTTGCTAAAGATGGAGGCGAGGCAGTCTTTAATACAATCGACGGCATGAATAAAATAGACGGTATTGTTTCAAATGCCTCAGAAACTGTATTGAAGTTAGGCGAAAGCAGTTTACAAATTGGTGAAATAATCCAGGTAATTGATGACATTGCTGACCAAACAAATCTTTTGGCATTAAACGCTGCAATTGAAGCTGCACGAGCAGGCGAACAGGGAAGAGGATTTGCCGTTGTTGCCGATGAGGTAAGAAAATTAGCCGAAAGAACTACTAAGGCGACTAAAGAAATAGAGCAGATGATAAAACAAATTCAAAAAGATACTGACTCTGCAGTAAATTCTATAAGCCTGGGAACCGAGGAAGTAAAGAAAGGAAAAAGTTTAGCAGATACTGCCGGCGGTTCTTTAAAACAAATAATTACGGGTTCGGAAAAGGTAGTAGATATAATAAATCAAGTTGCTGCTGCCAGTGAAGAACAATCATCGGCTGCAGAGCAGATTAGCAAGAACATCGAAATGATTTCTTCCGTAACAAACCAATCAGCCTCCGGTGTGCAGGAAATTGCAAAAGCAACCGAAGACTTGAACAGGCTTACTTTAAACTTGCAGGAATTAATTTCACAGTTTGAGATAGGCGGTTCAGTCAAACATTTATCTGTAAGACAAAACGGTAAATTAGTAACTAATTAAGCAGGATAAAAAATGAAAGAAGTAATCAACACCGATATTAACTACGGAGACCAAATTCAAATAGTCAGCTTTAAGCTTGGCAATGAGGAATTTGGAATAGACATCGCAAAGGTTAAAGAAATAAATAAGCTTTCAAATATCTCTAAAGTGCCGAATGCACCAAGATTTGTGGAAGGAATTGTAAATCTTCGAGGTATGATCGTTCCTCTTGTCGGGCTTAGAACAAAATTAAACCTTCCCAGAAAAGAATACGACAATAAAACCCGGATAGTTATTGTTGAATTTGAAGGTAAAAGCATCGGCTTGATTGTAGATGAGGTAAACGAGGTGCTGAGAATTGATAATTCCGTCCTAGAAGATCCAGCGTCGATGAGCAAGGATATCAAAAATGAATATATCGATTCTTTCATCAAACTGGGAGAAAAAATTTTGATCCTGTTGAATCTTCAGCCGATCTTAAATGATAAAGACGAAATATATTCTTCCGTAAATTAGACTACATAATACAATGTGCATCCCTTAGTCATGATAGATTAAGGGATGTATTTTTTACCCAAACTCTCCAAATGCTAACAAAATAAAAGAATTAGTGTGAGAAATTTTTCATTAATTTTAACCAAAAATCTTGACATTTTTTAGCGGGCGCAATATATTATAGCTATGAAAAAAAGGATACTAATAAAATTTCTCTTATTTCTTGCTTTTACGGCTACAATATTTGCCGCAGTTGAAATTACGGGTTTCAATGTTAATCAAGACAATGATAATGCTGAATTGACATGGACAACTAACAGTCAGGAAACAGCACAGCAGGAATTTATTATTCAGCGGAAGTCTGCAAACACAAATTTTGCCTACTTAGCAACAGTTCCAACAAACGTAAATTCACCCGGTCATTATCAGTACGTCGATAATTCAATCTATAAAACCACTGACCAATTTTATACATACCAGGTAATTTTAGTCGATAAGAATAATCCGAATTATTATCTTGCTTCCGAACAAGCAAATGTAATAATCGGCAACATCTCCGGCATCAAGAGAACCTGGGGCAGTATTAAAGCAATGTTCAGATAAAATCCTTCTGAGTTTCATTTCAATTCTTTCCCTCTAAATTTTTCTTAATAATTCTTTTAATAACATTTTTATGAGTATTTTTGGCGGAATAATTTTTAATTCAATTGATATCGATGCAAAGAGTTTTAAGTTACGTTTTATTTTCCCTCGCAATTCTTTTATTCCTTTCCGGCTGCTCTTCTTCTAGAAGATTTATCAATAAGACGAGAACTTTTATTCCTTACAACAGTGAACCATTA
>JAJYSI010000524.1 GCA_021793635.1 Bacteroidota bacterium | reverse complement strand
ATCACTTAGCGCACAAAATCTTAAGATAAATAAAATTGAACCCCCTAATTGGTGGGTAGGGATGAAATTAAATAAAATCCAATTGATGGTTTATGGCGAAAACTTAGGGGATGTTTCCGTTAAATTTGAAAATAGTCTAGCAAAAGTTCTTAAAGTCCATCAAGCAAAAAGTTCTTCCTATTGTTTTGTAGATATTGAAATCCCAAAGAATCTTTCGCCAGGAAATTATAAATTAAAATTTACTAAAAACAATTCCACTCAGACCGTTGAATATCCATTTCTTAAAAGAAACTCTTCAATAGGAAAATATCAAGGCTTTAATCAGGGAGACGTAATTTATCTAATAATGCCGGACCGGTTTTCTGACGGCGATACCTTAAACAATGATATTGCTGGAATGAGTGACAAATGTAATATAAAAAATCCAATAGACCGTCATGGTGGGGATATCCAGGGTATAATAAATCATCTTAAATATCTAAAGGATTTAGGGGTTACTACTCTTTGGATTACTCCACTTATAGAAAACAATTCGCCTAAACATTTTTATGGATATGCCGGGTACTCGGCTACTGATTTATATAAAATTGATCCTCGTTTCGGAACAAATAATCTTTATTTTAAACTTGTTGCGGAAGCTCATCAACTTGGGTTGAAAATTATTTTAGATCATGTCAGCAACCACATCAGCATAAGCCATCCCTGGATTGAAAATTTACCTTTCCCGGATTGGATCAATGGCTCAGTAAAAAATCACTTGATGACTAATAACGATAAATTGGCTTTCTCAGATATTCATAGTGATTCTTCAACTATAAAAATTAATACCGAAGGATGGTTTACAAATTATTTACCGGACTTAAATCAAGCCAATCCTTATCTTGCGAACTATTTAATTGAAAATACAATTTGGTGGATTGAATCTTCCGGCGTTGATGGAATTCGCGAGGATACATATGCATATTGTGATCAAAAATATCTCGCGAACTGGGCTAAAGAAATTCTTGACCAATATCCAAAGTTGAATATTGTGGGAGAAATCTGGACCGGCGATGCCGTTTTTCTATCAACCTTTCAGCGTCACAACTATTATCCCAAAAAATTTGATACTAATTTGCCCTCGATTACTGATTTTGCTACGTATGATGTTTATTCAAGTTTTCTCCGGGGTAAGTCTTCGCTTTCTGCCGTTTATGAAGACTTTGCCAAGGATTTTATCTACCATAACCCTGACAATCTCGTTACATTTATCGATAACCACGATTTACTCAGGGCTTTATTGCAGGCTAATGGCAATATAAATAAAGTTAAATTGGCGTTGACACTGCTTCTTACTTCTAGAGGAATACCTTCACTATTGTACGGCACAGAAATAGGTATCGAAGGAGGGAATAGTAATGATTTAGCCCGCGCAGATTTCCCAGGCGGTTTTCCTGGTGATAAACAAGATGCTTTTACTTCTGAAGGTAGGACTAAAGATGAAAATGATATTTATAATTTTGTCCATAAATTGCTTTTGCTACGCTCTGCGCATAAAGCTTTGTCATTTGGAAAGCTGATCCAATTTCCGCCTGTCAATGATATTTTCGTTTATTTCAAATCTTTTAATGACGATAGAATAATGGTGGTAGTAAACAATAATGCCAAAGATAAAATAATAAATCTCTCCATGTACAATGATCAATTAAAAAATGTTAAAACTATGAAAAACTTGCTGACAGGAGATACTATAGAGTTGAACAAATATAATGAATTAAATATCAACAGCATTTCCGAGAGCATTTATCAATTAATAAAATGATTTTGAACGCTAATATTTTTTTCTCTTATTCAAATAATTAGACAAAGAGGAGCTATGATTAATATCCAAAGAAAATTAACAAATTCTTTTTATTCTTTGTTAAGCTTGCCTGCCACTGCGATGGGTTTTGCATTATCAATTCAAATTTCCGCATTAAGCTGGATACTAACAACAAAATATCATTTGCAAATTGAAGACGTTGGACTTGTTTGGGCTTCCGGTCCGATAGCTGGAATTTTAGGGCAAGTTATAATTGGGATAATCAGTGATAAAGTATGGCTCTGGAATGGCAGAAGAAGACCCTTTATTTTTATCGGAGGTTTTCTTGCTGCAGTAATGCTTCTTGCACTACCAAATATAGATATAATTACAAAAACACTTGGTTTTGACGGAATATTAGGTGTTGCTATTGCTATTGCTTTAACTCTTGACCTTGCAATAAATGTAAGTTTTAACCCCACAAGATCTATAATTGCAGACGTTACTCCCGAAGGTGTTGAACGCACAAAAGGTTATGCCTGGATGCAAACCATTTCCGGCACGTTTGGCGTTTTAGCTTATGTTATTGGTGCTGTTTGGGATAATTATATTCTGATTTATGTCGGAGTAGTGTTAGTACTTGCTTTATCGATAATCCCAACTTTTTTTATTGAAGAACCGCGCGAGTTGAAAAGCCAGGACTTACAAAAAACGGAAGTGAAAAATTCCCATACTTCTTTCTTGGAAATATTAAATAATATTCAACCGTTATGGGGGTTTCTGCTTTATGCAGTTTACACGATAACTATCCGGTTAATGCATGTTGAATTTAATAATTATTACGTAGAAATCTTCTGTTTTGTAATTACGATTTTCTTTACTGTAAAAGTTTTGTTGAAAAATTCAAAAGGAAAGTCTGAAAAGGAATCGGGAACAATTGGGTTCAAAAAGATTCTTGCAGCGCACTCCTTTACCTGGATCGGAATTCAAACTATGTTCATTTACATGTTCGCGTATGTGCAATTCAAGGTCTATAATATTCCAGCAGGAGTTACACC
>JAJYSI010000523.1 GCA_021793635.1 Bacteroidota bacterium | reverse complement strand
TTCCGATCTGCTATTAGAGAGTGAATTATTTGGCCATGAAAGAGGCTCCTTTACCGGTGCACATCAACGCAAGCTTGGTAAGTTTGAAATTGCAAACGGAGGCACTTTGTTTCTTGATGAAGTCGGCGAGCTCGAAATGCTTCTTCAGGCAAAGCTTCTTCGCGTTATTCAAGAAAGAGAGTTTGAACGCGTCGGCGGCACAGAACTGATAAAAACGGATGTTAGGATTCTTTCGGCTACTAATCGCGACTTGAAAAAAGCTGTCGATGAAAAAAATTTCCGGGAAGACCTATTTTACCGGCTGAATTCTTTCCCTATAAATATTCCCCCGCTTCGACAACGCCGTGGTGATATTTTGGTTTTAGCTCAGCACTTCCTTGATACATTTAACAAGAAATTAGGCAAGAGCATAAAGGGATTCTCAAAGAAAGCAATCAAATTAATTTATGAATATAATTGGCCCGGCAATATCCGGGAAATGGAAAATACGGTTGAACGCTGCATGATTATTGCCGAAAAAGATATTATTGATGTTGATGATCTCCCGCAGCATATTAAAGCATCGGAGTCTTCCGGATCTGTTGAGCTTAACGGCGCTTTGTTCGGCGATGATAATATTATTCCATTTGAAAAACTGAAGGAAGAGTCGATTAGACATGCGCTAAAAGTGACAAATGGTAATATTGTTGAAGCTGCAAAAAAGCTTCAGCTTGGAAGAGCTACTATTTATAGATTGATGGAAAGATATAAAATAGAAAATAACTCGAAAGAGTAAATAACTTAAAATAATTATAGGTTCTAAAAATGGATTTTATTAAAGAAACGATAAATGATGTTGTTGTTGAGACTGTTAACCTAACAAGAGCTACTCTAAAGGAAGCAGAGGAATTTAAGAAAACACTTAGCCTTGAAATTGAATTGGGAGCAAGGAAAATTATTGTCGATTTAACCGAATGTGAATTTATTGACTCTACCTTTCTTGGCGCTTTAGTCATTTCACTTAAAAAAATGACTGCTTTGGGCGGCGACTTACGCCTTGTGGGCTTTCAACCCGCTGTCCATTCAATGTTTGAGTTAACAAGAATGTACCGTGTGTTTGAAGCTTTCAAAACTAAAAAGGAAGCGTTAGACAGTTTTAAATAATTTGAAGCAGGCAAAATTAGCAGGTCAACAATCCGGGGGATGAAAATATAATATGAATAATTTTGAAAATAAATCTATCCTTATTGTTGATGATGATGTTACTATTCGAAAAATTATCAGTCATCATTTGAAAAATAAAGATTACTCTGTTTTTGAAGCGGAAAGCGCTAACCAAGGGTTCAATCAATTAGCCCAAAACAAAATTGATCTGGTACTATGCGATGTTACCATGACGGAAATGGATGGGTTTACATTTTGCAAAAAAGTTAGAGAAAATGAAAATTACCGTGTACTACCTTTCATTTTTGTTACGGCAAAAAATAGTATGGAAGATAAATCTAAAGCGCTTGAGGCAGGCGGCGACGACATAATCACTAAACCTTTCGATGTAAATGAATTAATTCTCAAAGTCCAATCCCTAATTCGCCGTTCAGATATTTATAAAGTTTACGGAGTTAAAAAAAATTTAGAGCAGTCTTTTACCGAAAGTACCGTCAAAATACTTTTAGTTGATGATGACGCTACCCTGGCTAAGCTCTTTCAATATAATTTGAACAAAGCAGGTTTTGATTGTGATACTGCTCCCAATCCCGGGGAAGGATTGATAAAAGCAAAAAAAAATCCTCCCGATTTAATAATTTCCGATATTATGATGCCTGATATTGACGGTTTCCAGTTCCGGAAAATGTTACTTTCAGAACCCCAGCTTAAATCCATTCCGTTTGTTTTCTTAACTTCCAAAAGCGAAGAAGATGATATTTTAGTAGGCTACGATCTCGGCATTACAGACTATGTATTGAAAACTGCAGGTCCACGCGTTGTTGTTGCAAAAGTAAGTGCAATAATAAAAAGCCTCGGAAAAGAAAGACAAAAGATAGTTAGCGAACTCCACCACGCCGCAGATTCTTTGCGTATAAAAGTCGTTCCCGAAAACTTCCCAACATTTGCTGGGTTTGAAATAAAACATTGGCATCAACCATATCATGGAATACCCGGAGGAGATTTTATCGATTATTTCTCTCTCGATGAAAATAATCTTGCTGTAATTCTTGGAGATGTTATGGGGAAAAGGTGGGGCGCCTGGTATTTCGCTTTTGCTTATGCCGGCTATGTAAGAAGCGCCATAAGAGTTGCTCTTGAATCAACTAAAGAATTTACACCGAGCCAACTTTTACAGCAGGTAAATAAATCTGTCTACCAGGATGCAAAGATTTCAGAGGTTTTCGCCACATTGTCAATAGTAATTATTAATAATAAATCTAACTCATTAAAATATAGCGGGGCAGGGGACTTGCCGATAATATATAAAAACAATACTACGGGTGAGGTTAAAAAGCTCCAATCTAACGGATTGCTGCTCGGCTTTGCAGAGCAGGGAAATTATCATGATGTTTCATTAACCTTTGGCAAGAACGACTCGATTTTTATGGTGACAGATGGAATTATTGAATCGAGAAATTCTTCAGGAGAGCAATTTGGTACAGTTCAACTCTTTGAAACATTGAAAAATATCTCTCCTGAAATGGATGCTCTGGAAGAGATTAAAAAGAGATTTAAATTGTTTACGGCAGATAAATTTGAAGATGACGTAAGCTTAATTTCAATTTGCCTAAAATAATTCATCCAGGATACTTTATGCCTTCTTGGCTTCATCTTATCATTTCTCGTTAAATTCTTAGGAAATTTTCAAGATAAC
>JAJYSI010000522.1 GCA_021793635.1 Bacteroidota bacterium | reverse complement strand
TTTCTTAATTTAACCTTAGTAACACCATACAACCAGATAAAATTAACCTTATTACCTTCTTTGTCTGCAATTTACCTAAACTTCAATTTAATGGGACAGCCTCCTGGATATTTAGTTTTTAGTTTTCTCCCTTCTCATTTGACTGGCTAATTCTTTTATTTCAGTTAGGTCTCTTCGCAGTTCGCTCCAGCCGTACCACATTGCATAGTCCGGGTTTGCATGAAAAGTTCCCTGGAATGTTCTCATCCTATGCTCAAGGAACATAACAAATAATTTCTGTTCAATAACAGTATTTGCATCGTGAAATGCGAGTAGGTCCGGATAAGCATAAGCATAATCTTTTGGTTTTTTTATTATTCCATCTTTATATAATGCAGCTACAATATTTATAGCTTCAGCCATTAAATGATCTGCCTGCCTGATCATATCATCTCCTTTTTTCAATTCTCCTTCCGCAAATCCTTTGGAATGACAGTTACCGCAAGTAGCAATCATTTTTGTTCTTTCTTTTTGAAAATCTTCTTCAGTCAATCTTACAATATCCGCGGCTTTAACCGCTTCAATTCTCTTTGTTGCTTTTCCATCTGGATCAAGAACGCCTAATGCTTTTAAAATAACAGTTCTGTCAGCCGCCCACTGTTTATTTTGAGGCATAGGTAACCGCAATGCTAAAAAGCCCCAGCCTGTTCTTACTTCATGGGTCCCATTTTGCATGTGGCAAGTCTGACACGTGGGCGCAGGAGTATTTTCTGGTAAGGTTCCATTTTGTTTTAAAAGATATCTTACCCCATGCTTTGAACCTGAATACATTTCCCATTGCGGATGGTCGAAACCCATATGACATGTTTGACAAGCTTGTGGCTGCTGCGCTTCTTTAACAGAAAAAGTATGTCGAGTATGGCATGCATCGCATGAAGCGATACCATAACTGTTACCTTCTTTTTTTAGTTGCTCAATTTCCGCTTTGGTTTTAAGACCGATTTTATGGCAGCTTCCACAACCTTTCATCCCTTCAGTCATTGCCATAGGCTGCATGTGAATAGTCGGCATAGCATTCATAGCTGTCCAAGCCATAGAATGTTTTCCTTTTTTGAACTGATCGAATTGCTCTTGATGACAAGAAGTGCATGTTTCGGCTGTTGGAATCTGAGCAGACTTATAATCATTTGCATTAACATGCTTATCACCGTGGCAATCTGTACAGCCTACTTCTTTCACAGCGTGTTTACTAAGCTGCCAGTCAGTTACGATATTTGGCGTAATTTTTTTATGACAACTAATACAATTATCTTCTTTCGCAAAAGTAGAGATAGGGATAATAAGTATCATTAGAATTATAGAAATGTGTTTCATTGTAACTTCTCTTAGAAATATGTAATTTGATATAAGCGGACTAATTTATCCGATAAAATATACTCATCTTAGTATTAATTTTCAACTCTTATTTTTATTTTATTTTTTAACTCAAAGATTACAAATCTTTCTATCAGCATTTTTTGTGGTACAAATAGAGATTGTACTTTTCTCCTTGACTCCGTACTATACATATACTCCGGTATTTATATTGGTAGTAAATGCTGGAATTTAGAGATGATGTTTATTAAAATATTTTTGGGTATTGGTTTCCCCAAATACTCATCAGCCCCTGCATTTATAGTTGTAGCTTTCAATTCTTGCGTATGATAAGAAGTAGCGCAAATTATTGGTATCTTAGAAAATTTTTCACTGCACTTAAGCTCTTTAATTAACGTTAAGCCGTCCTTTGAATTTGGCAGCCCAATATCCATAATTATCAATTGAAAATTATTCCTGGATAATTTATCATACATTGATTCTTCTGAATCGCAGAATGAAAGGTTATAATCCTTCAACCATAACCTGTATAAATTCCGGCTTATTTCTTCATCTTCCACTATTAAAATCTTAAAATTATCTTTTTCCATATTTAAACAAAAAAAGGACGCAACTTCCATTACATCCTTATCAGAGGCACTGGCATGCCCACAACCAAAGATATAAGAAAGCGCGTCCATTTCTGGGCGCAGCCTTCTTGCTTGTTCTTGGTTGTTGAAAAGTGCCAGTTTTCTGATAAGGACATAGCAAATGCTACGTTAATATTTTTAATATAAATTTATACTGCTAAAAAATTCCTTACTTTTTCTTAGTGTAAGCTATGAAGAAAAAGAATTTTATACAACTTTAGTATTTCTATTGATTATTTAAAATAAATGAAGAAGGTGAAAAAATATATTCTTACACTCATACTTTTCCGGCGACCACGATTAGTGATTCTTAGAGTTCCCCGATAAATTCAAAGATATACCGGCATAAATCATTCTCCCTATCGAAGGAATAATTCCGGGACCAGGATATTCATCGGTTCGCATCGTAAAATATTTTTTATCGGTGAGATTGTTAACCCCTACTCTGAATTCATAATCTGAAATTTTATATGCAGCAGATAAATCAATCACGCTGTACGAAGGTATAAGCCCAACCAATCCATCGGGCGAAAAATTGGTGTTGGCGGGGTCGCCGTATGATGAAGCTGTGTACGAATGCTGAACGTTCATCGAGAAATCGCCAATGCTGTAGTCGATTCCTAAACGGTTCGTGTATTTTGGCGCGTACGGAACGTAATTACCATTGTATTCGCCGGAGGTGTAACGCGCATCCGTGTATCCGAATGAATTGTATATACCGAGCCTCCCGAACTCATTATCCGGTATCAAGCCGCCTAAAATATTCAGCTCAACATACATTTCTATTCCTTTATGATCATCTGCGCCGGTGTTAGTCTCGAACTGGTAAGTAAGAGTATCATACGTTTGCTCGATGATCG
>JAJYSI010000521.1 GCA_021793635.1 Bacteroidota bacterium | reverse complement strand
TGGATAATTTTAAAAAACTGATCTTGTCCGACATTTTCGGATTCTTGAAAAAGCATGTGTTCAAATAAATGAGCAAATCCGGTTTTTCCGGTACTTTCTCTGTTGGAACCCACTCCGTATTGGATTGCCAAAGCAACCACCGGATCGGTTTTGTCTTGATGAAGAACGACTTGAAGACCGTTTTCCAATTCGTATTTTTCAAAATCGATGGCTAATTTCATACTGTCTTTTTCTGATTTCGAAGGTTGATTATCGCAAGAAATCATGAGCAACATAATTCCTGCCAATGCAAAAATGGTTTTTGATAACTTAAACATAATAGGATTGATTGATAGGTTTTTAAAGAATTTTTAAAGATACCGATAGCACGCCATGAAAATTCTTAAATAAAAGTTAAAGCAAAACGGGTTTTTTACTTAAAAAAATCAACCAAACCATCCGTCCCTGTCCAAACTTCGATATTGAATGGCTTCGGAAATATGATGTCCTTCAATGGCTTTCGAATTTTCCAAATCGGCAATGGTTCGCGACACTTTTAAAATCCGATCGTATGCACGAGCAGAAAGATTTAAACGTTCCATCGCAGTTTTTAAGAGCTGTAAAGAAGTGTCGTCCAATTTACAAAATTCCCGAATTTGTCGTACGCCCATTTGTGCATTGTAATGAATGTGTTCATGATCTGAAAATCGTTCGGATTGAATTTTTCGTGCACGATTGACGCGTTCGCGAATAATCACACTGGATTCGCCTCGTCGATCGTCGCTCAATTTTTCAAAAGGAACGGGAGTTACTTCAATATGAATATCGATTCGATCTAAAAGCGGTCCCGAAATTTTACTTAAATAGCGTTGCATTTCTGCCGGAGAGGAAACCACCGGCGCATCGGGATCGTTAAAATATCCGCCGGGACTCGGATTCATACTTGCTACCAACATAAAACTGGAAGGATACGTTACCGTAAATTTTGCTCTGGAAATGGTTACTTCCCGATCTTCCAAAGGCTGTCGCATGACTTCCAAAACGCCTCGTTTAAATTCGGGCAATTCGTCTAAAAACAGCACGCCGTTATGTGCCAAAGAAATTTCTCCGGGTTGCGGATAGGTTCCTCCGCCAACAAGGGCCACATCAGAAATGGTATGGTGCGGACTTCGAAACGGTCGCGAAGTCATAATTCCTGCTTTTTCCATGGTGCGACCCGCAACGCTGTGAATTTTTGTGGTTTCCAAACTTTCTTGAAGCGTCATCGGCGGAAGAATACTGGGCAATCGTTTTGCCAGCATCGTTTTTCCCGATCCGGGCGGTCCGATCAAAATAATATTATGCCCTCCGGCAGCGGCAATTTCCATACAACGTTTTATGGATTCCTGACCTTTGACATCTGCAAAATCATGTTCCGGATGTTCCAATTGTGTGTAAAATTCCGCTTCCATATCCACTTGAGTTTGTTCCAACGGAATTCCTTCGTTAAAATGATCGATGAGTTGCGCGATGGAATCTATTCCGTAAACTTCCAAACCATCCACTATGGCAGCTTCTTTTGCATTTTGTGTGGGAAGAATAAATCCGCGAAACCCTTCTTCTTTTGCTTTTAAAGCAATGGGCAACGCACCGCGAATGGGTTGCAAACTTCCATCCAAAGAAAGTTCACCCATGATAATATAATCGGAAAGCGGAATCAGTTCTTTGATTTGTCCGGTGGAAACCAAAATTCCCATGGCCAAAGGAAGATCATAAGCCGAACCTTCTTTGCGCATATCGGCAGGAGAAAGATTTAAAATTAATTTCCCGATCGGAATTTTATATCCGTTGTTTTGAAGTGCAGCAGCAATTCGGTAATTGCTTTCCCGAATGGCATTATCGGGTAATCCGACCAAATGATAGCCCACTCCTCTGTCCACATTGACTTCCACCGTAATTGTTGCGGCTTCCACACCAAAAACGGCACTGCCATAAACTTTCGTAAGCATACGCAAGAGTTTAAGTCGGGAGTTAATGTTTCGAATATACTAAAAATAATAGAGAATCTTTCTCCTATTTTTTCTGGGCGAAACCTGCTAAAAATTTTTGGATCAAGTTTTTGGTAGAACCATTTTGAACGGATTCAGAATTTCTTTTTTCAATAGAATTCAACGTTTCTTTAGCAACGATTTTTCCTAATTCCACGCCCCATTGATCGAAACTGCAAATATTCCAGACAACGCCTTGAACAAAAATTTTATGTTCGTAAAGCGCAATCAGGCTTCCTAAATTCTTCGGAGTAAGTTTTTTGATTAAAATGGTATTCGACGGACGATTTCCTTCAAAATTGCGATGCGGATCTTTGTTTTCAACATGTTGATTTCCTTCCCAAAGTGCTTCGGTTTGAGCGAAAAAATTTGCCATCAAAATATTATGATTTTTCTCTCTGTTGTAAAGCGATTCCGAAAAACCGATAAAATCCATCGGTGCCCAAGAAGTTCCTTGATGCAACAACTGAAAAAATGCGTGTTGTGCATTACTGCCCACATCGCCCCAAATAATGGTTCCGGTTTGGTAATCGACCGGATTGCCGTTTCTGTCCACACTTTTTCCGTTGCTTTCCATACTGGCTTGTTGCAGATACGGCACGAGTTTATTTAAATATTGAGAATAAGCAACAATTCCTTCGGTTTCGGTTTTAAAGAAATTGGCATACCAAATGGAAATCAAACCCAAAAGAACAGGAATGTTTTTTTCAAAAGATTCCGATTGAAAATGAAGATCCATGGCATGCGCTCCTTTTAAAAGCGATTCAAAATGAGAATATCCGATGGCACAACAAATGGAAAGTCCGACTGCGCTCCACAATGAAAAACGTCCGCCCACCCAATCGTTCATTTTA
>JAJYSI010000520.1 GCA_021793635.1 Bacteroidota bacterium | reverse complement strand
TTCTTTATCTGGCTAAATTTGTTTATAGCTTCATCTTCTTCTTTATAAATTTCATAAAGAAGAGGAAAGCCCAGCAAGTCGAAAATGTTAAATACTTTATCGTTCATTGCCGATAATTTTATGTCTCCGTTGTTTTCCCTGATCTTTTCGATGAAAGCCATAAATACACCAAGACCTGCACTGCTAATGTAGGATAGGTCTCTAAAGTTTACCACCAGGGAATACCTTCCGCTGTCGACTAAATTAGAAAAAGTATTTTCCAAAATCGGTGCTGTATGAGCATCTAGATATCCTTTCAGATAAATTATATTTATATCACCTGCGTCTTTAACTGAGGTGCTGAATTCTGCCATTCTTTCTCTCCATCATTTTTAAATTTTTGTTTCCATTTCAATATAACTAAAGTTATGTCGTCATGCTGTGAATTGTTTTGTGAAAACAATGTAACCTCCCGCATAACACGGTTCGAAATTTCATCCGTGTCACAACTGCAGTTATCCACAAGAATTTTTTCGAAGTGAGTACTTCCGAAATCTTCCAGTTCTTTATTTTTTGCTTCGGTTATTCCGTCGGTATACAAAACAATAACATCATTATTATGAAGTTTAATTTCAACTTCTTCAAGCGAATTTACAAATTGTTCGCCGAAATTCAATCCAAGTCCAATCCCCGAAGGACGAAGATTTTCAACAATATTATTTCTTATTAAAATAACCGGGCAGTGACCGGCACGTGAAATTGTTACGGTTTCTTTAACTAAATCCATTACACCGTAAGCTGCGCTGACGAAGCTTTTACGGTCTAATGTCCTCTCCAAAATTTCATTTGCTTTAATAAGAATATCTTTGGGACGCTCGATGGTTTTCGAAAGCGATTCGAAAATTCCCTTTATCTCTGCCATTATAAACGCCGCAGAAATTCCCTTCCCCGAAACATCAGCAATAACAAACCCGAATTTATTTTTATCAATTTCAAAGAAATCATAATAATCGCCGCCGACTTCAAAAGCCGGAATAAATACAGATGAGATGCTAAGATTATTGTATTCAGGATTCTTTGCCGGTAAAATTTTTCTCTGAATTTCCCTGGCGACGTCAAGCTCTTTCTCTAACCGTTCCTTTTCAATTGATTCTTCAACCAATCTTGAATTTTCTATAGCAACGGAAGCATAATCTGAAAAGGTATCCATTGCATTCCTGTCTTCATCATCAAAAGTGATATCGCTTTTTCTGGCAGCAATTAAATAGCCTTTTACTTCATTATGGGCTTTTAACGGAGCTGTCGCAAGGTAAAAAATTTCTTCGCTTAGCTGAGGACGGTTGGAATATCTTTTTAATTTAATTATAAAAGATCCCTCGGAGCTTTTCTCCAAACGGTTTTCAAAAATAAATTTGGTTAGATTGTTTGAATCATAATATCCGATATGTTTATTTGCAATCGATTTATAACCGCCATCCTCTTTCCATGCAATCCATGACGCATGAGCATTGCAGACTTTTCCGGCAATATCTGTTACTGTTTCTGCAAGCTCCTTAAAATCAACCGACTCGGTAATCAGCTTGCTGAAGTACTGGAGGAAATTTACTTCCTGGGCTTTCCGATCAAATGCTTCCGCAGTAGGAATATGGAACAGGGTTGTAAAAAACAAAATTGAAAAATAGATTGCGCCGTAAGTCATTATTATCTTCAAAAATAAATTAAGAGACGGCGAGAATGCAGTGAGCATCTGGACATGAAGATTATCGTTTGAAGAGTGAACGAGGTTGACGAAAAATAAAATTGAAATTATAACAGACAGGACAAGAAGTGAAATCTTTTCCTTCTTTACAATGAATGCAATCCATGAAATGCGGATTGAATTTATCAAGATCAGTAGAACCGAGATGATGAAGAAAGTGTCTTTTATATATTTTAAGTCCGGTACTTTGCTAAGCAGACTTGAAAGGCTTGCCAAAGTAAAAAACACTATCATCGTGTTAAAGTAAGTGCTCACATTTTTCTTCTGGCGATAAAAATACAATTCCCGGAATGCCAAAAATATAGTTGCAGCCGAAGCTAAAATGAACATCGAAAAGACATAAGAAATTAAATTGTAAAGCAGGCTGTGATTGATGCTCGAACTTTCGGCTTTAGAAATCAATCCGCCTAAAATGACACTGGAAAAAGTAAACAGGAAGAAAATCAGTGCATTGATTATCCCAACATTCATTACCAGCGCAAGAGGATCAACTGTTTTTGAATGGATTAAATCCAGTAAATAGAAATACAGTGAAACGAATGTTAAGCCTACGAGCAGTTCATTTATAATAACCCAGAAAAGAGAATCTGCAGAATAAAAAAATATTCTGAAGAGGAAAAGCATAGCAGCTAATCCAAGGAAAGTTTGGAATTTAAGATTCGACTTTAATTCCACGCCATTTATTTTAAGAAAATTCAGCTTCGGCAATTTTGTATCTTTTTATCTCTTCATTTGCCGGTTAAATTACGGCAAAAATAGATATTTGTAAAGAAAAGTTGGGATAGACGGAATATTTTTAGGATGGATGAAAGTATGGCAGAAGTTATATGGTCAAAAAGGTCGGGGTATATGATTCTGAGTTTGAAACTTTATACCATATACCCTATAACTTTAAATCTCAACCGGCTGTTTCTTCTTTGGCTGTGCATTAGGCATGGACTTATGCAATTCCTTTTGCATTTGTTCCATTTCTTTTTGGAACTGTTCCATCTGCTTCCTGAATTCCTGCATCTGTTCTTTCGTTGGATTTTTGAATCCCTTCTCCTGCATATGCTTCCAAAATGTAACATTATTATTCAGCTGGCCAACAATCGGCGTCTTAGTGCAATAAGTAGTCCAAGCTTCA
>JAJYSI010000519.1 GCA_021793635.1 Bacteroidota bacterium | reverse complement strand
TTACATCCCTGGCAATCATAAAATACCTTGAGCTTGTGTAGGGATTTATACTTAACGAGTAACTAACATTTGCAATTTTACTTTTTTGAACTTGTAATGCTGCAATCTTACCCCACAAATTACCGTACTCGGATTTCAAATCCGGTTTAGCGTCAACAGCAGTTTGAAATTTCTTTTCGAAGTCTACTTTCCTTTGCATTAAAACAGGATCTCTTAAACCTGCAAGCATACCGGTATAAGCTTTCTGAGAATTAGAAAGTCCAAACAATCTGTTTTGAAGTTTCGCTTTTAACTCTGGGTGCTGTGCAATAGCATTTGAATAAATATCAACCAGGGTATTTAACAAATTCAAAGTTCTAGGATATTGAACATCTCTCAAAAATTCTAATTGAGCGACGGTCTTCAATCTGTCTGTGTGCCCCGGATTTCCTACAACAAAAACAGGCTCACCTGGTTGAGCGCCTTCAGGACTCCAATGGAAATAATGTTTGGTTTGGAGCGGCTTACCGTTTTCATAAACTCTAAAGAAATTGCAATCGAGATCATAGCGCGGATAAGTAAAGTTATCATAATCGCCGCCGAAGTAGCCAAGTGAAGCCTCGGGAGAAAAAACTAATCTAACATCGGTATATCTCTTATATTCATAAAGAGAATATTTACCTCCATTATATAAAGTAACTATTTGAACTCTTAAACCGGTTTCCTTTTCATATTGTTTCTGAAGCTTATCCATCTCGGCTCTCTGGAACATTACTTTCTCTTCCGGAGTTGTTCCTTTATTCATTGCAGATTGAATATCGTTTGTTACATCTTTAATAGCAACCAATTGATCAACGTATAAGCCTGGGACTTTTCTTTCGTCAGCCAAAGTTTTTGCATAAAAACCATTATCGAACAAATCTTCACCTGGTTTGGTAACTTCGGCAACAGATTCTCTTCCGCAGTGATGGTTTGTCATTACAAGTCCATCTGCTGAAACAAAAGAAGCAGAGCAGTAATTTGCAAAGCGGAGAGCAGACATACGAACGTTGTTAAGCCACTCTTCCGAAGGTGAGAAATTATATTTTTCTTTAAAGTATTTTAACGGCGGATAATCGAAAGTCCACATTGTACCAGTATCATACTTGCCTGCCTTAACAGTATCAAGGTTGAGCCAGCTATAGTTTGCAACGCCGTTGTTCTGGACTTGTGGAGTAGAGGAACATCCGGCTGAAAACAAGAGGAGAAAGAGTGCCGGAATGAACCAGAATTTGTTAAAAAATTTTTTCATATTAATTCCTTAAAAATTTGAGCGCTAAAAATTAAAATGTTCATGTAGGATAACAAAATAATCGTCAAATTATTTTGCCGCTCATCATTTTTTAAGGTATGAGTAAGAAAAAAAATAGTGGTAATTTGAGAATAGAATACAGAGTTTCCGGAAACTCTTTAAAATAGTTTCCGGAAACTTAAAAACGCTTTTCAATTAATAGAAGCAGATGGAAAATTAAATATATGAATCCGGCTGATAAAGCGGTTCAATTTCCCATTCATCTTCTACTGTCCCGACACAATGCGAACACTTGGGCACACTAAACACAACTTTTTCTTCGTTAGGTGTAGCCCTGACAAAATTCAAAATTGTTTTACAGCTTGAACATTGAACAACATGAGAGGTAGTTGTTTTAGCGCTGCATTCGGGACAAATGAACCCCAATTCGCCTGGTGTCTCTTCAGGATTCACCAAGAAAATCGCGTTGCATTTCGAGTTGTTACATTTGGCAAAATGCCATTTAACAGTATAATTAGTTGCGATAACTTTCACCCTCATAAATTTAACGTGCTAAAGTAAAAAGTTCTTATTAAAAAGTCCAATGAAAAATTATTCTCCATATTCTAATTTTGAATTTATAAACCGGGTTAAAAATTTAGATCTAAATCTAACTAAATGGAAAGCCGCACTTACTAACTAGATTTTTGGAACCGGCTCATGGAATCCATGATTTATTTTTTTAAATTTGACGTCTCAAAAATAATGGAATATCAAACACTTAGTAATTCAGAATTTCTTCCATGATAAATTTTTCAATCAAATAATTAAACCGGAGTTTAACTAAAATGGAAAAGATAGAATGCTTCAAAGCCTATGATATAAGAGGGAAAGTGCCGGCTGAGCTTAATACTGACCTTGCTTATAAAATCGGACTAACTTATGCGAACTACATAAATGCGAAAAAAGTTGTTGTCGGGCACGATGTACGTAAATCTTCAAAAGAACTTTCAGAAGCTTTAACCAAAGGTTTAACAGATTCCGGTGCAGATGTTATTGACATCGGTTTATGCGGTACGGAAATGATATATTACGCCACTCCGGCATTAAATGCCGACGGTGGAATAATGATTACCGCAAGCCACAATCCCCCAGAATATAACGGGATGAAATTTGTTAAAAAAAATTCTGTGCCCGTCGGTTATGATTCCGGACTTCAGGAAATTGAAAAGATGATCGTCGGCGGCAAGCTGCCGGAGGTTTCTAAAGTCAAAGGCAATGTTTCTACAAAAGATGTAATGAACGACTTCATAAAAAATCTCAACCATTTCTATGATGCAAAAAAAATAAAACCATTGAAGGTAGTTGTAAATGCAGGCAATGGCTGTGCCGGGCTTTCGTTAAACCAGCTTGAGAAATTATTACCTGTAAAAATGATCAAAGTTTTCTTTGAGCCTGATTCAAATTTTCCAAACGGAGTACCTAATCCTCTTCTTCCCGAAAATCGGCAGGCAACTATCGATGCGGTAATTCAAAACAAAGCCGATTTGGGTGTTGCGTGGGATGGCGATTACGACAGATGTTTTTTCTTTGATGAAAACGGAAATTTTATCGACGGCT
>JAJYSI010000518.1 GCA_021793635.1 Bacteroidota bacterium | reverse complement strand
CGGTGGCCTTGTATTTATTATTTTTAAAATGAAGCGGCACGCATTTGTCAAATTAACTGTGGTGATGATTACAGGAGTGATCATCTTTATAATGGGATTAACGAGAATTTATTTAGGCGTTCATTACCCCTTGGATGTTTTGGCAGGAATGGCTTTCGGAGGTGTGGTCGGTTGGGCATTTTTTAAAATCCAATGTTTCGGACAGCGAAAATACAATCCTCAATTTTCATTTTAATCCTCGTTTTTCTTTCGTTTTTCAGAGATTTCAGGAATCTCAAGTTCATAATGGATATAATTTTTCCGCATCCAAACATAAGCGAAACATCCTGCCAAAGGTCCGAAAATTCGATTTCCGATCCCGAATTTTTCTTTTCCTTTTTTTCGTGGAAAATGACGCACAGGAAGTTGAAACACTTTTCCTTTTTGTAATAAAATCATCGCCGGAAGAAAACGATGTAATCCTTTAAACATCGGAATTTTTTTGGCGAAATCGGTTCGAATGACTTTTAGCGGACAGCCCGTATCGTGAATTCCGTCACGAGTGAACATTCGGCGAAATCCGTTGGCGAATTTGGAGGCGGCGCGTTTTGCAAAAGAATCTTTCCGATCGATTCGAATTCCGGTAATCAAATCGTACAAATCGATGTGTTCCAACAACAAATTGAAATCTTCGGGTCGCGTTTGCAAATCGCTGTCCATATAGCCCAACCACGGGGTTTGAACCCAATCGAATCCTGCTTTTAACGCAGCACTGAGTCCTGAATTTTGTTTTAAAGAAAGCAGGTGGAAATCGGAATTTCGATTGCAAATTTCCCGTAAAATTTCTCGGCTTCCGTCTGTGGAACCATCATTTACAAATACAACAGAAGTGGAAAGCAAAGCGATTTTTTGATATTGAATCAATGCATTTTCCAAATCGAACAAGTTTTCGATTTCGTTATACACAGGAATGATGATGGTAAATTCGCTCATGATTCAATGAATTCACAGCAGGATAAAAAATTATTCTTTGGAAAGCATCAACAAATAACGCGCGGCTTCAAAAGGAGTGGTTTGATTGTTTTCCAGTGCTTTTAACTGTTGACGCATTGCTTCTTTGATTTTCGGTTGTTCAAAAAAATCACTTTTTAATTGATCTTCAATGCTTTGCATCAACCAAAATCTGTTTTGTTCTTTTCGTTTGTGATTAAAATATCCGTTTTGAGTGACTTTTTCGAGATATTCGGAAATGGTTTCCCAGATTTCCGGAATTCCTTCTTTTGTCATCGAACTGGAAAGCAACGCTTTGGCGCTCCATCCGCTTTCTTTTGCAGGAAAAAGATGCAATGCGCGATTAAATTCGTTTCGCGCCATTTTTGCAGATTTCAGATTTTCGCCATCGGCTTTGTTGATCACGATACAATCGGCCATTTCCATAATACCGCGTTTCATTCCTTGTAATTCGTCTCCGGCGCCGGCTAATTTTAAAAGCAGAAAAAAATCGCTCATGGAATGTACTGCCGTTTCACTTTGACCCACACCAACGGTTTCGATTAAAATGATATCAAATCCGGCAGCTTCACATAAAATAATGGTTTCACGAGTTTTTCGCGCCACGCCGCCCAAGGTTTCTCCACTGGCAGAAGGACGAATAAATGCATTTTTTTCTTTAACCAATTCTTCCATTCGGGTTTTATCGCCTAAAATACTTCCGCGACTGATGCTGCTGCTCGGATCGACCGCCAAAACGGCTACCTTTTTTCCTTTTTCAATCAGCAATTTGCCGAAATTTTCAATAAACGTACTTTTTCCTACGCCGGGAACGCCCGTAATTCCGATACGAACCGAGTGGTCGGAAAAAGGCAGACAAGCTTCCAAAAGTGCTCGCGCTTGTTCCTGATGACGTGGTGCCCGACTTTCAATCAAGGTAATTGCCTGACTTAAAACGGCCTGATTTCCTTCACGAATTTCTTTTAGAAAATCGGCAGTGGAACGTGTTTTTCGTTTGACTTTTCTGATTTTTCCGGCAAGATTCGGATTCAGCGTTTCCGGAGGCGAAACACCTTCCTTTTCTTGCAGAGCACTTTTATGGGATTTATTTTTGTTCACCAAAGAGAGTTTAATCAGGCCTTAATTTATAAAAGGCCGCAATAAAAAATAAGATTGAAAAATAGGGATTTTCAATCTTATTTAAAAATTATCGAATGAAATCTATTTTCGATCCTGAAGACTGAAAACCTGACGCAAAAGGGGAGTGGTTCGTGCTGAAATATTGTTTCGGATTTCTTTTTCTTCCACGGAAATCATGGTATAAACTCCTTTTAAAGCTTCTTGAGTAACATAATCTGTCAAATCGGGATTTACTTGTTGAACAAAAGGAATGGCATTATAACGATCGATGATGTTTGCCCAAATCCGATCGGCACCAACTTTTGAAAAAGAGGATTGAATCACCGGATTAAATTTTTGATAAAGCGATTTATCGGTTCGTTGTTCAAGATAGGAAGTTGCCGC
Organism: Bacteroidota bacterium; assembly: GCA_021793635.1. The sequence continues at coordinate 382 of JAJYSI010000518.1, read as the reverse complement.
ATCGTCGGCGCCCAAAAGAATATTTTTTGCGTCGGCAAAAGTGATTCCTCGAACGGCATCCACAAAAATCGGTGTGGCTTCTTTAACCGCATTTTCCGCAGCGGAATTTAAAATTTTCAATCCTTCATCGGCCAAACTCGACAACCCGATGTCTCGCAAAGCTTTATCCACTTTTTGAAGTTCTTGAGGCAGCATGATTTTTACCAATTGGTTGTTATAAAAACCACCTTCCTGAGTGAGTTTGGTTACTTGTTTGTCAATTCCTTGATCCAATGCTTGTCGCAATCCGCGAGCAATGGTTTCAGAATCCATCTGTCCCGGGACAGAACCAATCACATTACCTAACTCAGCGCAAGATTGTACAACAAAAACTGCGGTCAAA
>JAJYSI010000517.1 GCA_021793635.1 Bacteroidota bacterium | reverse complement strand
GGTTTCTAAATTCAGATCCCCTCTTGATTTTATAGGAACGATCATACTTTCAAAACCTCTTTCCAACAACTGGTTCTGAACCGTCTTCGCCTGCCAAAGAGCAAGCGGACTATCTCTGGTTCCTATACGAATCAACTTATCTGACGACATCATTTTTGAGTTCTAACTGAAACACCCTCGTTATTTTATCAAGATATTCATCCCGGAAATCATCTTCCTGCCTGAGATAATTTGCCAGTTGGGAAGTGATTTTCTGAACGATCCGATCTCCGATGATCTCTGCCTGTTCAAAATTGAAATTCTCCAATTTTTTACTTTGGTAATCGATTTCACATTCTTTAATATAATCAAGTTTTTCCTTGAAAGCACGAATAGCAGGTGCAAACTTACGAACGCTCAACCAATCGAAAAATTCTTGTTTTGCTTCCTCCAGGAGTTTCATAGCAATAGGAATTTCCTCCGCTCTTTGAGTCCGCATCTGCTCCGTAACTTCGGAAAGCTCGTCGAGATGCACCCGCTCCACTCCTTCCAGTTCATCCACATTTTCATCTACATTTTGCGGTACAGACAAATCGATGATCAACAAAGGTTTTTGCAAGCGCACCAAGGAAAATTTTGTAATGGTCGGTACAGATGCACCGGTTGCAACAATCAGAATATCTGACTGAGCGATTTCAGGGATGAGATCAATATAATCTTTAATTGCCAAATTATATTTTTCACCTATGGTTTCAGCATTTTTCCGAGTTCTATTGATCAAAGTGATCTGAGCTCGTGATATGTGTTTCACAAGATTCCCTACTGTATTTCTACCGATTTTTCCGGTTCCGAAAAGCAATATTTTTTTATTCTCATAATCAGGAACTTGCTCCATAATATATTTTACCGAAGCAAAACTTACAGAGGTGATTCCCGAAGAAAGACCCGTTTCATTCTTGATCCGTCTACTCGCCTGAATCACTGAATTCACAAGCCGCTCCATATATGAATCCAGCATTCCGGCATCTTTGGATCTCCGAAAACTGTTCCTCAACTGACCGATAATTTCAAAATCACCCAGGATCTGACTATCCAATCCTGCTCCTACTCTGAAAAGATGGTCAATCGCTTCTTGCTCGCGATACACATAGGAAACTTTTTCAAATTCTTCCAAAGTCCCCCTTGTGTGTCTGCAAAGTAACTTGATAAGCAAATATGGATTCTCGACTCTCCCGTAAATTTCACTGCGATTGCAAGTAGATAATACGCTGATGGATGAAATATTCAATTCTTCCGCTTCGGCCAAAATCCGCTGTTGAGCTGCTTCACTTACACTAAAAAAGCCCCTCATTCTTGCATCGGCTTTCTGATAATTCAGACCGATCACATAAAATTTCATTCGGTTTTTCTGTTTGTGTTCTGCAATGAGAGACACAAATGTAGAAGATTCGTTTTTTATAAAATAACGCTTAAGGCACGATTTATTACGAAGAAGGTTTTAATCACAGTTTTATTTGGGAATCTGTTTATGATGATCGTATATTGCGCATTTATTAGTAATAAGAGATTATCAAAAAAATAAATTTAGAAATACAAGAAATTTTGATTGAAGATTTTATAATGAAGAAAAATAAAAATATCGCTAGAGGTATTTTCAAAAAGGAGTTATTGGATGAAGATTTTTACATTTTATCCAGCATCAACGATACGGAAGAAGTTCGGTTTTTGAGCCATGAACCCAATCGCCATTGTCTGCAATTTCATTTTTGCATCAGCGGAAAAGTTCAATTGATCTACAACAATGGATTATATAAAAGAGAACTAGAGGAAGAAAGATCTCTCGTTCTATATAATCCTCAGGAAGAACTCCCGATCAATACCCTTTTGAGCCCGAAAGGTGCCTATGTGATTTTGCTGATCCCAATCTTCAAGCTTCATACATTCTTCTCCCGTGAAGCGCAATACATCGCTTTTTTGAATGAAGAAAACCGCGACAAAAAATATTATAGAGAAAACGTGATTCGGCCGAATGTAATGACGGTCCTGGACCAAGTTCTGAATTATCAGCCGAATCCAATCGTCTCAGGACTTTATTTTCAGGCAAAAGCACTGGAGCTTCTTAGTTTTTATTTTAACAGCCCTCATGAGATTGATCTGGAAAAATGTCCTTTTCTAGCCGATGAAAAAAATGTCGCCAAAATCAAACTCGCCAAAGAAATCATCATCGAAAGATTTGCCAGTCCTCCTACTCTGCAAGAACTCGCCGATGAAATTCATCTTCCGATCAATCGATTGAAAGAAGGATTCAAACAGGTTTACGGAGACACTGTCTATGGATTTCTTTTCGATTACAAAATGGATCTGGCAAGAAAACTTTTGATGGATGGTTCTTTGAATGTAAATGAAGTAGGATTGAAAACAGGATATAGTGCGGCCAGTCATTTTATTGCAGCATTCAAAAAGAAATATGGAATTACTCCCAAAAAATATCAATCCAGTTTCAGCAATCAATAATGAAGAGAAGTTCCATTCTTAAATTCCAATTTTTGCAGAATGTATTTATATATCAAAGCCCTCCATGTTATCTTCGTCATCACTTGGTTTTCAGGGCTTTTTTATATTGTCCGGCTTTTTGTGTACCAGATTGAAAACAATTCCACTGAAGATCCTCACGATCGAAAAATCCTTTCTCTTCAGCTTTCTAAAATGGCAAAACGGCTGTGGTACATCATCACCTGGCCTTCCATGATCTTAGCATCTTCTTTTGCCATTATTCTTTTGATTCTAAATCCCCGAATATTAAATCAGAGCTGGATGCAGGTAAAGCTGGCTTTCGTCATCATTTTAATCCTCTATCATTTATATTGTCAAGTGATTTTCACCCATCTTCAAAACGGAAATTTCA
>JAJYSI010000516.1 GCA_021793635.1 Bacteroidota bacterium | reverse complement strand
CCATTCCCCAACCTCATACTTTGAAGGCGCTCTTTATTTTCCTGAAGGTTTTTATAATTTTCATCGGAAGATTTTTTTTCTTGAACTATCACTACCGTATTTTTGTTAACGAATCTGCAAAGGTCGTCCACATGTCCGTGAGTATCGTCACCGGCAATACCTTTAGCAAGCCAAAGAACTTTTTTAATACCTAGATATTTCTTAAAGACATATTCATAATCGGTTTTACTAAAAGAAGGATTACGCACCTGAATTTTTGGATCTAGTAAACATTCTTCAGTCGTAATCAAAGTACCGGCGCCGTTAGTATCAATGCTTCCACCTTCAAGAACGACTTGCCTGTTATTGTAAATCGGAATATTTTTTTCAATTCCGAATTTCTTTGAAATAAATGGAGGGAACTGTTCATCTTTTTCATAGTCGGAATATTTTGCCCATGCATTAAACTTAAAATTAATAAGAGCTAAATTAAATTTATTTTTTACAAATGCGGGAGAAGAATCTCTCATCCAACCTCTATTGGTCGGGAAAATAAAAAACTCAATGCTGCTTAGATTTACGCCGGTAGATTTTAGAACGTTTAATGCTTTTGATTTATGCACGACGGATTCGACAACAATTCTAACCTTTTCACCTTCGGAAATTCTTTTGACAATTTCTCCATAGACCCAAGGGACCGGCATCATTTTTCCCGGCCAATCATTTTTATTATGAGGCCAACCAATCCATGTAGCTTCGTGCTGTTCCCATTCTGCAGGAAGGCGATATTTTAAAGAAGAATTTGTTAGATGGTTCTCAATCATAATTAGTCTATATCTAAAAATCTTTTCGAAATTTTATCATACGCATCAGTCCTTCTATCGCGGAAAAAAGGCCAATTTTGCCGTACACACTCAATTCGTGAAAGGTCGACATCGGCAAAAATAATTTCTTCCTTACCGGCTGAAGCCTGAGCAATTATAATACCCTGTGGGTCTGCAATAAAGGAAGAACCCCAAAATTCAATACCGTCAGACTCCTCATTTAATTTTTCCAAACCGACACGATTGACAGCCGCTACGTATATACCGTTAGCTACTGCATGTCCCTTTTGAATTGTCTGCCATGATTCAAACTGAGCCTTGCCATGTTCCGATTTTTCATGCGGATGCCAGCCGATTGCGGTGGGATAGAACAAAATACTTGCACCCATCATTGCAGTTATACGCGCAGCTTCAGGGAACCATTGATCCCAGCAAATCAACGTTCCAATTTTTCCGACAGAGGTTTCAAAAGCTTTGAATCCTAAATCACCGGGAGTAAAATAAAATTTTTCATAGAAGGCAGGGTCATCGGGTATGTGCATTTTTCGATAAAGACCGATAATCCCGCCAGTATTATCAATAACAACCAGGCTGTTGTGATAGATACCCGGAGCACGTTTTTCAAATAGAGGAACCACAATAACAACTTTTCGTTTTCTTGCTATTTCGCCAATAGCCTTTGTAGTTTTTCCGGGAATACTCTCAGCTAAATTAAAAAATTTTATATCTTCCTTCTGACAGAAATATTGAGAACTGAAAAGTTCCGGCAGACAAATCACTTCCCCGCCTTCATCTGCTGCCTTCTCAATCCATGAAATAGCTTTGGATAAATTATTATTCGTATCTTCAGACATTGTCATTTGAATTAAAGCTACTTTGAATTTAGTTGGTTCACTTTTTTGCATCATATATCTATCTCATTTATTTCATATTAGTGCTATTTATTACCCTTCATAAAGAGTCTGCTTTAAAAATAGCATGAAAACCGATAAATCGGTTAATAGGAATTGATTTTTTATTTGTTTACCCACGAATAAAGAGCCTGTGTGAAAATTAGTTTTCAAAGAATAAATATTATTGAATAAGCCATTTTAGTTTTTATTACTTAAAATTTATTCATCAATTGCCCCGCCACCTGCCTACCGGTCGGCAGGTTTATGGCATTGCCCCGCCATTTATGGCGGGGATTAGTGTAAAAAAGATAATTATGGCTTTAGCCACATAAATAGCACAAATGGGGCTGAAGCCCGGTATTTATTGGAGTTCTTTTCAACCCGACATAAATGTCGGGGCAATAAAAAGACATATTAATGTAGTCATATTTCAAAACCATAATTAGAATATTTATTTATCACTTCTGAATTTTCACACAACCTCTATATGAAGAGAAATTTAATTTGCTTTTGTGGGAATTATATTTCCGTTTACATCATAATTCCTAATACTTTGACGTTTGCCGCCGATATAATATTCTTCCTTCATTAATTTTCCGTTTCCGTAATAAGATCTTACGTAACCATCCAACTTACCTTCCCAATAATTTTCGACCCTTTCTAATGCCCCGTACCGAGAATATATTGTTTTTTTATCTGCGATATTTCCGTTTGAATAATTTGCATCCGACTGAATTGTACCGTTATCATAAAAAGTTTTGTATTCTCCGTCTATTTTACCCCATTTAGTATAATACTCGGATTCCATTGCGCCATTAGGAAAGTAAGTAATAACAATTCCATTTTGCCGATTAGTATCGAAATTTTCTTCCAATTTTACGGCGCCGTTCATATAATAATGTCGAACAATTCCCTGCTTAATGCCCCTGACATAATCAGCGGAAGATTTGATTATTCCGTTTTCATAAAATGAATAAGAGTTTCCCCAAAGAGTATCATTTTTATAACGCCACTCATCTTTCAAAAAACCAGAATCATAATAGTCGCTTGAAACGCCATTTCGCTTACCGTTTTTATAAAAATATTTTTCTTTAAGCGAACCATTAGGATAATAATTTATAACATTATTTTCTGTTGATTGAAGCTTCCCCATTATATCATATTTAACGCGGTGAATCAATTGACCGTTCAAGATCGGA
>JAJYSI010000515.1 GCA_021793635.1 Bacteroidota bacterium | reverse complement strand
AAATTAATAATAGTAATATTTCAGCTTTCTTGTTTGGGGAACCTATTATTCTCTCAAAATTTTCCTAATTATCAAGAAAGATATCTTTCTAACCATGCCGACTCGCTCGCCGCTCAAAATTATTTTTTACTTGCCACTGGTGGAAGTATTGATCCGCAAGAATATATTGTAGGTCCCGGAGATGAAATATATATATCAATCTCTGGTATACAAGAATTAAATTTTAACTTGATGGTTAACCAGGAGGGTTTTTTATTTATTCCGAAAGTTGGCGCAGTAGACCTTAAAAATATTTCCCTCGCAACAGCCAAAGAGAAATTATCCGCGGCTATTAATCGTTCTTACAAAAATGTTGATTTGTTTATTTCCATATCAGATTTGAAAAGAATTAAAGTCTCGCTTCTTGGAGATATTCTAAAACCAGCTTCATTTGTGCTAACAGGAAATTCAAGGTTGATTGATCTGATAGCCTTTTCAAATGGTATGTCAAAAACATCAAACTACCGAAACATAAAAATCATAAGTGCAGGTAATATTTCTAAGAAATATGACTTATTAAAATTCTTAAGGTTTGCAGATAAAAAAAATAATCCTTTGCTTCAGGATGGAGATGCCGTAATTGTTGATAAGGTCGATAAAGCTGTTTCTATCCTCGGTGAAATTAAATTTCCCGGAGCTTATGAATATCTTGAAAATGAATCTGCCGCTGACATAATTGACCTTGCAGGAGGGTTTTTAACTGCTTCGAAAAAGGATACAATTGAAATTGTTAGATTTGAACCGGATGGGAAAAATCAATTTAGCCTTTATTATTCTTACGATGATTTGGTTAATAGGAAAATAGTAATTAATAATAAAGACCAAATATTTATTAGAAAAATTCCGGACTATTATGTCCCCAAATATGTGGAAGTCAAAGGATGGGTCAAATATCCAGGGATATATAAAATTGTTGAAGACCAAACCACGCTAAAAGATATTATAGAAGAAGCCGGCGGTTTTCGTAAAGATGCATCGTTAACCGAGGCTTCGCTTTTAAGAACAATGGGTACGGTCGAACATGATCCGGAATATAATAGGATAAAAGAAATTCCGAGAAAAGATATGACCGACGATGAGTATGATTATTTCAAGGCAAAGTCGCGCGAAAGAGCAGGAAGTGTTGTTGTAGATTTTATCGGTCTTTTCAAAATGAAGAATGCATCCGAAAATGTCGTTCTCAAAAATAGTGATGTAATAAATGTTCCCGAAGCAAAAAATTATATCACACTGATTGGTCAGGTAGTTAACCCCGGGAATGTGATTTATCAAAAAGATTTGAATGTAGATGATTATATAAAATTAGCCGGAGGATTTGGGTGGCGTGCTGTCAAAGGCGATGTAAGGGTAGTTCGATCTAACAGCGGAGAATGGGTTAATGAAGGTGATGTAGTTTCTCTTAATCCGGGCGATGTAATTTGGGTTCCGGAAAAAACCCCTGCTCCGAAATTTTGGGATGTATTTACAACATCATTGCAAATTGTGGGCGAAGTGGCTGCAATCATAGCGGCAACGGTTGCCATAATTGTAGCTTCGAGGAAATAAATGAGCTATCACGATATACTTCATATTATTATTTTCAACAGAACTCAGATTTTAAGGGCTACTCTAATTTCAACGCTGATTTTGTTTCTGATTTTACTTTTCGTTTATCCAATCACTTATGATGCACAAACTACTATTTTACCTCCAGAACAAAATAGCCAATTCGGCAGCCTTGGGGGAGTAATCACAGGACAGGATTTTTCTAATCTAATTACGGGAGGTGCTTCTAATTCAAGTTCTCAGCTTTATGAAGAAATATTGAAAAGTAGGACTGCTGCAATTTTTGTCGTGAATAAATTTAATCTTGTAAAGTATTTCAATGTCAATAACATCTATGAAGCAGCTAAGAAATTAGAAAAAAGTTTAACTGTTGAGATTACAAAAGAAGGTATTATTAAAGTTGATGCGGAAATTTCTACGCCGCTTTTTCCATTTGCCGGAAATGTAAAGGATTCTACAAGAAACCTTGCTGCAGATTTATCTAATGCGTTTGTTGATGCGCTGGATAAGATCAATAAAGAAAAATTGTCTTCTAAAGCTGGCAAGGCTCGCCAATATATCGAGACCCAATTAACTGAAACCAAATCGAGATTAGATTCCGCTGAAACAAACCTAACGGAATTTCAACAGAAACATAAAGCGATCTCTCTACCGGAGCAATTAAGCGCTGCTATCGACGCTGCCTCAAAGTTAAAATCCGAGATTGTTAAAAATGAAGTTGAGCTTGGTATAGCGCGCACTAATCTTCGCGAGGATAGTAAAGAAGTAGCTTCTTTGAAGGAAAATTTGATAGAACTAAAGACTCAGTATGGTAAAATGGAAGCTGGCAGTAATGATTACCTTCTATCCTTTAAGGATCTGCCTGTACTGTCAAAACAGCTCGCATCACTTTTGAGAGAAGTGAAAATTCAAAATGAAGTTTATCTGTTGCTTCAGCAGCAATATTATAAGGAGAAAATACAGGAGAACCGGGATCTTCCGACTGTTCAGGTACTCGATAGAGCCATCCCGCCCTTAAAAGCTTCAAGTCCAAGAATAATATTTTCGACTTTTACCGGTGCACTATTTTTCTTTTTACTTTCATCTTTAGTTTTTATAATTGATGGGAGAAAAAATTATTATTATAAACTTAGAAAGGAAGAATAAAATTGTACAAACCAACCGCAGTTGTAACCGGAGGAGCAGGTTTCCTGGGCTCACATTTATGCGATAGACTTCTGGCAGAAGGCTACAAAGTAATCGCCGTTGATAATCTTATTACCGGAAACACTAATAATATTTCTCATTTAATAGGTAATGAAGATTTCTCTTTT
>JAJYSI010000514.1 GCA_021793635.1 Bacteroidota bacterium | reverse complement strand
CGATCTTTTGAGATATCGTCAAAAAAATCTTTTTTAGTAATCGCACGAATGCCGTTGACGTTCCAGGATATAATTTTCATGTTTTTATGCTTAAAAAATATAGAGGGTTCAATAAGTTTTTCTGTGTTTCTAACACTATTTCCCAAAGATACAAAAGCTAATGCAGCTGGTAATTATAAATAGATACAAATCAAGGTCGTTACTCCTTCAAAATTGCATCCATAAAAAATGGATGCAAAAATTGACACCCATTTTAATTTTAAACTTAACGCTCAAAATTTTACAAATTCCCGTAATCTTTTGAGTATTTTAACATCTGTGTCGCAAAATCTTTGAGTTGAACGACTTTAATATCAGTGATTTCTCCCTCGTCATTAGTTTCGGGAACCAGGACAGGATTGACAAATCCACCGTAAGGAGCCGTGGCAATCTTTTCATTTCGTTTTAAAACTTCCTTGTGAATGTCCTGATCTACCTTAACACCATAATTTTCAACCAATTCTTTAGCAGCCTCATAATCGCCTTCAGATTTAATGCGCTGCGTTTCTCTGAGCAACTCGCCAAACAATTTATGTAGTTTGTCATAATCATTGATGACAAAATAGGTCTTGCCGTCTTCCACTTTCTTTTCAATCACATTATCTGCTTTTCCTTTTTCATAAACCCAATGGCTGATCCAAGCCCGGTTGCGCATGTGTGATTCTTCGATATCATCGCCCAACTCGATACGGACCAATTGTGTCATCATTCCGTTGCGGATGTAGTCGTTATATCCGGCTTGTGACATTTTTTTATAATCATCGGTCATGCCGAGCTCTTCCATTTTGGGATCCCGCATATAGTATAAACCAACCAAATCGGCACGGCCTTCTTCTAAAGTTGAAGAGTAGCTTTTAAGCGTTTCTTTGGGCTCACCAACGCCTTTGTTTAAACGACCGGAAGCATGTCCCACTACCTCGTGAAGTGCGGTGTGAAGATTATCGGCCGTCTCGCTGTATTTTGTAGCCAATTCAACTTCTTCGTCATTATAAGCAAATTCCTTCAACTTTTCTTTACCTCCGGCTTTACTATAAGCCGTGATGATATTGTGTAAAGAAACAGATTTACTGCCCACGTGTTCTCTAATCCATTCCTGGTTTGGCAAATTGATACCGATAGGGGTCACGGGCGAATTATCACCGGCTTCCCCAACGACATTAACCGTTTTATAGGTTACGCCAACCACATTTTTCTTTTTGTGTTCCTCCATTATCGGAGAGTTGTCTTCGAACCATTGCGCGTTTTCTCCGATGACTTTCATCTTTTCAGACATCTCAAAATCGGTAATTTGAACAGCAGATTCAAAAGTGGCTTTGTAGCCTTTCGGATCTTCGTAAACTTCAATAAACCCGTTGATATAATCGATATCGCCTTCAGTGGCTTTTGTCCAAGCTACGCTGTAATCATCCCAAGTTTGCAAATCTCCGGTCTGGTAAAATTTGATCAATAAACCAAGTGCTTTGGCCTGCGCTTCATTTTCAGCAACATCTTTGGCTTTTTCTAACCAGCCGATGATTTTATCAATGGCTGCGCCATATAATCCGCCGCTTTTCCAGACTTCGTCGTGTAACTTCCCATTGTCTTTAACCAAAGTCGAATTTAATCCAAAAGCCAATGGTTTATCAGGGTCGGGAGAAGTCATGTCACCATAATGTTGATCTACTTCATCTGCTGTGATATCGCCTTGGTAAAAATTAACCGCAGAACCGGAAATCAAGCCTTTTGATTCGTCTAAATTAACTTTTTTAGTATCCTTATCGTTAAAAATAGCAGCAACGGCCTCATCGCTTAATTCTGCTTTTGTCTCTTCTAAAAGCTCGCGTAAATAAGTTTCATCAAAACCGGGTTTAAATTTATTGTTGGAATAATGGTGATGAATTCCACTGGCAAACCACACGCGTTTTAAGTAGGTCTCAAAATTCTTCCAGTTATCAGCTTCTTTATCGCCTTCGTAAGTCGTATAAACTTTTTCTAAAGCTTTTCTAATCTCAAGATTGTATTTGTAATTCTGATCCCACAAAATATCACGGCCTTCCAATCCGGCTTGGGTCAAATAATAAGCGTATTCTTTTTGCTGTAAAGTCAAATTTTCCCATCCCGGTACTTTGTAACGCAAGACTTTGACATCGGCAAATTCTTCTACCAAATAATCAAAGTTATCATCGGTTTTTTCTGTTTTCTCCTCAGCTTTTGCCTCTTTAGACGGGGTATCTTTACAGGCTGAAAAGAACAAGACACCGATTAGAATAACCGGTACATATTTAAGTTTCATAGGCTTTATTTTACAATTCGGCGTGAATATAAGCATTCTCAATAAAAACAGACGACTTAGATTTCATCTCATAGATTAAAAAATTCCTCATTTAAAACGCTTAATTTTGCATCTTATTTTCAACTATGTCACCAGCACAACCTGAACTCAAACGCAACTGGATACTGGCAGCCTTGATGCTAACCATGTTCTTGGCCGCCATGGATATTGCGATTATATCTACCGTAATTCCAAATATTGTATCCGATATCGGAGGATTTAATAAAATCCCCTGGGTTTATTCTATATATCTTTTAACACAAACGACTACTATCCCGGTCTATGGGAAGTTAGCCGATCTTTACGGTCGTAAAAAGATTCTCATTATCGGTATCATCCTCTTCTTAATCGGCTCGGTTTCGGCTGCTTTTTCCTGGGATATTTATTCTCTCATCATCTTTCGCGGGGTACAAGGTTTAGGCGGGGGTTCTATTATGGCCACGGCAGCCACTATTGCCGGCGATATTTATTCTATTGAAGAACGCGCCAAAATCCAAGGCTGGTTATCAAGTGTTTGGGGAATTTCAGCCATTTTAGGGCCCATTATCGGTGGCGGACTGAC
>JAJYSI010000513.1 GCA_021793635.1 Bacteroidota bacterium | reverse complement strand
CATAATTAAAAACGATAAAATTATCGGAGCCGGTTATCATGAAAAGTATGGCAAGAACCATGCAGAGATAAACGCAATTGAGTCTTCACATGAAAGCGTTGAAGGTTCGACATTGTATGTTAATTTGGAGCCTTGCAGTCATTCCGGAAATACTCCGCCATGCGTAGATAAGATAATCGAGACGAAAATTAAACGCGTGGTAATCGGGACACTTGATGTGAATCCTCTAGTAAGCGGGCGCGGTATAAAAAAATTAAAAGCTTCCGGGATTGATGTAAAAGTTGGTGTACTTGAAAAGCAATGCACCGAGTTAAATAAATTCTTCTTTAAATATATTACCAAAAAAATTCCTTACGTTACCTTAAAAGCCGCGCAGACATTGGACGGGAAAATCGCGGATGTAAATGGAAATTCAAGATGGATATCTTCATCTGTCTCACGAAAAATAGTCCATCAAATGCGGTCAAAGTATGATGCCGTATTAGTCGGCTCAGGCTCAGTTGAAAAAGACGATCCAAGGCTTACTGTTAGACTGACTGAAGGTAGGAATCCCAAAAGAATTATTCTTGACACACATCTTAAATTAAAAACCCGCTATAAGATCTTCCAAAACAACGCCGATAAAAAGCTAATCGTTATTACATCAGAAACAAGTATAAAGAAAACTGCTAAGTTAAATGAGCTAAAATCTATGGGCGTACAGATTCTTTTTGCTAAAGAAAACAAAAAAAAAATGATAGATTTGCATAGCGCCCTGGAGGAAATTGGACGCATAAATATTGTATCCCTTTTAGTTGAAGGCGGAGGCAAGCTTTTGTCAAGTTTTATAAAGGAAAATCTGTTTGACGACATTTCACTCTTTATTGCGCCTAAAATATTAGGAGGCGGAGTCGATATTTTCAGCAACCTTGGAATTAAGAATATTCATAAGGCATTTCAAATAAATATTGATAATGTAGAAAAAGTCGGCGACGATGTTTTGATTGAATTATCCAAATAAAAATTCTTCTTACTTTCCTAACTTCTTAGCTTAAAATATTTATTTTTGTAATACAAATTTAGGACAATATATTATTAACATAGCTTACGCAAGATCCCCTTTGGAGTTATGGAATGTTGGAATAATGGGAAAAAAATTTTATTCCATCACTCCATTATTCCATCACTCCGGGGCTCAGGTTCAGCGTAACATAAGTTGTTAAAACAAAACTTTTAAGAGGCTAAAATGTTTACAGGTATAGTTGAAGAAATCGGAAAGTTTGAAAACAAAATTCCTGAAGGTCTTGGCTACAGGATGATTATTTCCGCAAGCAAAGTATTGGACGATCTTGAAATCGGCTCAAGCATTAGCGTTAATGGTACATGTCTAACAGTAGTTAAATTAGAAAAGAATACCTTTTCCGTTGAAGCGATTGAAGAGACATTGAAGAAAACAAACCTTGGCGAGCTTAAGAGCGGGGGCAAAGTTAATCTTGAAAGACCTCTTAAAGTCGATGCAAGGCTCGGCGGGCATTTCGTTTTAGGTCATGTAGATACTACAGGTGAGATTTTAGATATTAAGGAATTATCCAACAGTCATTTTGTTAAAATCTCATTCCCGGAAAAATTTAGACAATATTTAATTTATGTAGGCTCGGTTGCAATTGACGGCGTTAGTATGACTGTTGCGGAATTATCCGGCAATACTTTTTCAGTAGGAGTAATTCCTCACACCTGGGAAGAAACAATTTTTTCCACAAGGAAAGCAGGCGATACGGTTAACCTTGAATTCGATGTACTAGGAAAATATGTCGAGAGAATAATGAATGAAAAAGATTGATCAAAAGGTAATCAAGTTTATAGATGAAAAAGGTTTAATCCAAGATGATGATAAGATTTTAGTAGCATTAAGCGGAGGACCTGATTCCGTATTTCTTCTTAATTTTTTATCTAAATATAAAAAAAGATTTAAGATTGAAATCGGAGCAGTCCACATAAACCATTTACTCCGTGGCAAAGAAGCAGTTGACGATGAAAATTTTTGCCGTCAGCTTGCAAATGACTCCGGAATTCCCTTTTATGCTTCCGTGAAAAATGTCAAATCCTTTGCCAGGAAAAATAAGATTTCAATCGAAGAAGCAGGAAGAGAAATCAGATATTCCGAATTTGAACGAATATCCAAAAAGTATGGGTATAACAAAATTGCCACTGCGCATAATTGCAGCGACAATGCTGAGACAGTATTGCTTAATTTAATTAAAGGAGCGGGTTTAAGAGGAATTTCCGGCATTCCATTCAAGCGCGGGAATATTATTCGCCCGGTAATTAGCTTAACTAAGGAGGAAATACTTTCTTACCTTGAGCAAAACAAAATCTACTATAGAACCGATCCTTCAAATTTAGACAGCAACTATGAAAGGAATTTCTTACGGAACCAGATTATTCCGGCAATAAAAGAGAAACTCAATCCGTCATTTGAAGAAACCTTGTTACATTCATCTGAAATATTTAAGGACAGTCACTCATACATTCAATCGGTAATTAGCAATTCTTTCGACTCGGTAGTAAAGTATCGCGACGGAGAATTGAAATTATCAATCGAAAGCCTCCATGCAAGCGTAAAAGAAATAAGAGCGGAATTCATAAAACTCGGAATAGAAAAATATTTCCTTATTCAGCCTACTTTTATCGACCTAAAGAAGATCCTCCATTTGATCGAAAAACATGCCGGCGAAAAGGAAGAACTTTCACAAAATCTGTCCGCTATAAGAGAAAGAAATATAATTTTAATTCACCGGAACGAGAAACCAAAAGTAGAAATTGCCATCAAATTAAACTTAGGGAAGTCAATCAATGTCAATGGTAAAGATTTTTCTATTAAAAAAATTAAAAATACTTCTCCGGTTTATACTTCAAACAAAATGAAAGAATATATTAGATCGGA
>JAJYSI010000512.1 GCA_021793635.1 Bacteroidota bacterium | reverse complement strand
TACAAACAATTCCCTCACTTATTTTACTCGAAAACCAGGTGAGCCAATAGACTTATTCTATAAAAAAGAATTTATTAAACTTGATAACCGAGACAGTATATCAACCGGCAGAATTGAAGATATTAAGCTGCTGGATGACAGCGATTTTGTTTGCATAACTAATAATGGTCTTCTGCTTGAGCAGAAAATTGATAACAAGAATCCCGGCGGAAATTTCTGGAAATTAATTAAGGATATTTCTTTTACAAAGCCGAACGGTTTTGAAGTAATTAATAAGGATTCGATAGTTGTTGCCGACCAGTCAAAAATATTTTTAGTTGAACGAAGATTAAAAAAAGAAACGGAGATCAAACCGGCTTCCGGCAGTAATCCTTTTTTTACAATCGAACGGCTTGCTCAACCATCGACTTCGTACGGCGTAGGTATTGGTGATCTTGATAATAACGGCAAAGAAGATATTTACATTGTTGATGTCTATGGAAGAAATAAATTTTTTAATTCTCTTCCAAATTCAAGATTGAATAATTTTCCCGATAATCTTGCGGTTCAAAGAGGAATCGGCGGCAGGATTCTTTCTGATAAACACAACGCCGTCACTTACGATCTTGATATCGGTGCTGCTATCGGTGATATTAATGAAGACGGCGCAGATGATGTTATTCTTACTAACCTTGCATATTCAAACTCGCTTTACTTGAATGACGGGAAGGGATATTTTCGGGACGTTACCAAGGAATATAATTTTGATGTTAACATGTGGCGAAGCGAAGGTGCGGTTTTAGGAGATGTAAATAACGACGGCTACCTCGACGTTTTCTGTACAAGCTTTTTTAAATCAAATAAACTTTTTATAAATAATCATGGAATTTCACTTGATGATAAAACAAATGAATATGGTTTGAATTCCCAGGGAAGGTCTATTAGTGCTGTTTTCGGAGACGTAAATAATGACGGCTATCTGGATCTATACATTGGCAACTGGATGAAGAAAAACAAATTATTCTTTAACACTGGGAATGGAAAATTTGTTGATCATACAAAAAAAAGCGGCGTTGGAATAAACCAATTTAAAGAGACAAATTCCGTTTTTTTTGCTGACCTAAATAACGACGGTTACCTTGATTTATTTGTCGGCAATAGAGCCGGAGGCGATAGACTATTCATTAACAACGGAGACGGAACATTTAAAGACGTTACAAAGGAATGCGGGCTTGATGGAGACTATCATACCTACGGTGCTGTCTTCGGCGACTTTAGCAACGATGGCTGGCAGGATATTGCTTTGGCATGTTTGGGCGGAATTAAATTTTTCAAAAACCTTGGACCAGATAGTACCGGGATAATTCATTTCCGTGATATTACCAGCACTGCCATTCCAACTCAAAGCATAATGGATGCATACAACACCGGTCTTGCAACGGCAGACTTCGGGAATAAGGGATTTTTAGATATTGTAATGAATCAGAATGACGGATATACTTATTTTTTTCTAAATAAAGATCGGCTGAACGGAAGTAATAATTTTTTATCAGTAAAAGTAGAAGGCGATGAGAGCAACCGGGATGCAGTTGGCGCAAAGTTAAAATTATTCTATAAAGATTCTCTTATTGCTTACCGCGAGATAAGCGGCGGATACGGCTATGCAAGTGCGAGTTCTAGAGTTCAGCATTTTGGACTGGGAAACTTAAGAGATTCATTGAGTTTACTAATCATCTTTCCCGTTTCAGGCATTCAGAAAAAAATTACTGTGGTCCCGAATACTTTTATTACCGTAACTGAAAACAACGGCATGAAAAGAAATTTCTTTTTAGTTAAGAAGGCTTTGTTAAGATTCTTCTACGGTGATGGCTTCCTTGTTTTAGGTCTCGAGTTATTGCTGCTTGGCATTGTATTCATAATGCTGATGTCTTTTGCTTCAAGGAAGCTTGCAATAAACAAAGGAAGCCTGAAAAAAATATATTTTAATTGGAAGATATTAGCATCATCGCTGGCAGTATTTTATGTTGTTAAAATTGTTTCTGTAGAAAGCATGTCGTACTATCTGGGTCCTTCATATTTTATAATCAACTCGCCTAATCTTTTTACAGATGAAATTTTACCTTTGATTATTTCCTGCATCTTTGCCTTCTCTGTTCTGCTGGTAATCAGGAACAAAGAATCAAAAAGTATTGCCGGTTATAATGTTCAGGAAAATCTATTGAACGTGCTGAAAAGATTCGGGCACGGCGAAGGGATGCTGATAGTGCTTCACCGTCTGTCATTGTTGATTGAGAATATAAACTTTGACGGTGAAGTTGAAAGTGCCTATGAAAAAGAAGCATTAGAACGGATCGGATCTGCTCTCTCGGAATATAAGAACGCTGTACTGCCTGAAATAAATAAAATTAATGGTTTGTTATTTCAACTAGATTTAAAAGAAAAGGATAGCTTTAGGTATTCAAACTATGCCTCAACTATATTGCAAAGCAGCTTGCAGATTACAAATAGCTGCGAAACTCTTCTTGACGGCAAGTCATTAAAAGATAAAACGAAAGCAAGGGAAGAAGCAGTAATTTCAATTAAAAAACTTCGTGAAGAACTTTCGGGGTTGCGTTCCTTGACCATGTCAAATTTTTCAGTTGATGTCCAGTCGTCTGTTGAAATGACAATTAAGAAATTTTGCGAACAATATCCGGGAATTAAAATTCAATACAAAAAAGATGAGAAGAAGTTTCGTGCGGTAATTTCTTTTTCGGATTTTAATGAATCATTGAACATTCTCATACAAAATGCGGTAGATGAATTAACTTTTAATAAGCTTATTAATGGCTTAATTATTATTGAAACTTATTTTGAGGACGATCGTATTTTAATCAGCGTTGAGGATAACGGCAGAGGCATTCCGCCTGAAAATTTAGAAAAGATTTTCTCAGAAGGTTTTACAACAAA